>JALSTF010000159.1 GCA_026983895.1 Sulfurovum sp. | reverse complement strand
TACAGAGAACGGCGCACGCTTTTCCATATGGCTGCCGATTTTTTCATAAAGACACCTCTCTCCTGCTTCATTTTTGTTAACCTGTTAACATTTGGGTAGATAAAAAAGTGCTATACTACTTCTTATGGGCACCTCTAAAAATAGGTGATACTCACAACATTTCCAGCTTTTGCCTAGGCTAGGCACTCTTTACAGCCCTAGCCGTAGCTAAGGCGAAAAAGAGTAACGACGCATAGGTGAAAGCTGGAAATGCCCGCAGGGTGGGCTTTGTAAACGCAATCTTTCACAAGATGCTTCCTTCGTCTTAGCTTCGGCTAGGACTTGAAAGCCTCTTGCAAAATCTTACATTTGCAAAACCCATTGTGAGCATTACCTATTATTAGAGGTGCCCTTATAAACATAAAGTTAAATAGCCTTATGTTCTCAAAAGGAGTAAAAATGGCAACAGTGATTTCCTACGGGGCAGCGGAAGTGGTAACAGGTTCGTGCCATCTGCTTGAACTTGACAGCGGTGAACGGATACTGATAGACTGCGGTATGTTTCAGGGTCGTGAAGAGCGGCGCAACTACGGGGCGTTCGGTTTCGATGCTGAAAGTGTCGACTATCTGCTGGTGACGCATGCGCACCTTGACCATGTCGGGCGTATACCCAAACTGGTCAAAGAGGGGTTCAAAGGCACTGTGGCTATGACCGACGCGACGCGGGATCTTGCGACGGTCATTATGCTCGACAGTGCAAAGATCATGAAAGAGGACTATCTTACACGCTATAAAAAAGAACAGCGCCGAGGCAGAGAAAAAGAAGTGCCTCAGCCGCTCTACGAAGAGAAAGATGTCATGGCTGTGCTGGATCTGCCGCACATCGTACCCGAATACGACACCCCCTTTGAACTGTGCGAAGGCGTAACGGTGACTTACAGGAATGCAGGGCATATTTTGGGCTCAGCCTTCATCGAGATACGCTATAAAGAGGGGAACGAAGAGCGCAAGATCGTCTTCTCCGGAGATATCGGCAATGACAACGATATGGTGCTCCCCGACCTCACTCCCTGCAAAAGTGCCGACTATCTCTATGTTGAATCGACCTACGGGGACCGTAACCACCAAAAAGCGCTTCAGAGTATCGAAGAGCTCAAGACAGTGATCAACGATACCCTGAAGAATTGGGGGAATATACTCATCCCTTCTTTCGCCATCGAACGTACACAGGAGATTCTCTGCATTCTCAAAGAGATGCATGACAAAGATGAACTTCCCCAGTGTCAGATCTATCTTGACAGTCCCATGGCTACCAAAGCGACAGCCATTTACAAAAAGTATGCAGAAGAACTGCTCAGCGATGAATGTCAGGCTATCAAAAAACGTGACGGAACGGTCTTTGACTTTGACGGACTGAACTATACGCTGACGGTAGATGAATCAAAAGCGATCAACGACGTGGATCATCGTGCTATCATTATCGCCGGAAGCGGTATGTGCAGCGGCGGGCGGATACTGCACCATTTGAAGAACCGACTGTGGAACAGGAAAAATGCCGTTATTTTCGTAGGGTATCAGGCCAGAGGTACGCTTGGACGACACATTGTCGACGGTGCCAAATGGGCGAAGATCTATCATGAAGATATCCGTGTTCAGGCGAGTATCCATACCATCAACGGTTTCTCTGCCCATGCGGATCAGTCGGGCATACTCGACTGGGTCAAAGGCATCGACGGATTGCAGAAGATCTGCCTGATACACGGCGAAGAGGACAAACAGGAAGTACTGAGGGATGTCATGGGTGAGAGGCTGCATGAAAAAGCGCATATCGTAGAGCCTGAAGAAGTCATTTATCTTTCGTAGGACAGAACAGCAATGTTGATAGCGTGGCTCATACAGCATTTTTCCTATACCGTCCTCTTCTTTTGGAGTCTGATGGAAGGCGAGATCGGCCTGGCTCTGGCCGGATACAAGATACAGACAGGAAGGTTCGATCCGGAGTATGTCCTTTTGATCGCCATTTCAGCTGCGATCATCGGGGATACGTCAGTCTTTTTGATCGGGAAGTTTTTTAAGAAGAGGACCGAAGAGCTGTTGATGACCTATCAGAAGAGATTAAAGCATATCGAGACCTGGTTCCTGAGGTACGGAAGCTGGATCATCGTGTTTGAGCGGTTTATTTACGGTACACATATTCCGGCACTTTTGATGATAGGCGTATCGGGATTCGGTTTTATGAAATTCCTGCTGCTTGATGTGATCGGGGTCATACTCTGGGCATTTACCTTTACGGCATTGGGGTACTTTTTTGGGCAGACGGTCATCGATATTTTAACGATCGTACAGCGCCATTTGACCATTCTCATGTTGGCGG
>JALSTF010000158.1 GCA_026983895.1 Sulfurovum sp. | reverse complement strand
ACACACCGCAAACCATCAAACAGATCAAAGAGATCATCGCCCATACGGACGGATTTGAAAAATTCCTTCCGCATATTCCTTCATTCAGCGATGCGCTGGCTGTGGAAAAAGGCTATATCGCCATGTCGAATTCTGAGCCTTATCTCAAGATAAAATGCAATGAGGACTCTTCAGCGGACAATCTCAGCGCTTTTACGGAACTGGTCAAGCACTGGGCGGACAAATACAAACTGAAACTGAAAAAAGTCGACAATAAAAACACTTACTACATCATCGGTCAACAATAATTGCCTCTCAGTACGCTCAATGAAGAGCAGCTGAGTGCTGCCACCGCACCTCTGGGACAAAATCTCATTATCGCCAGTGCAGGGACAGGCAAAACGTCTACCATCGTAGGGCGTATCGCCCATTTGCTTCAAAGTGGTATGGAGCCTTCAAAGATCCTGCTTTTAACGTTCACCAACAAAGCAGCAGGGGAGATGATCGCCCGTCTGGAACGCTATTTCCCCAGAAAAGTCGTTTCTCAGATAGAATCGGGCACTTTTCATGCTGTCTCCTACCGCTGGCTCAAAGAGCTGCATCCCAATCTGGCACTCAAGCAGCCTTCGGAACTCAAGACACTTTTTCGCAGTATTTACGAAAAACGCAATTTTGAGCGTATGAACCTGCCTCTGGCACCTTTTTCCGCCACCTACCTTTACGAAATGTATTCGCTCTACCAAAATGCCTCTCTTGAGTCTTTTGACGAGTGGTTTCTCGAAAAGTACCCCGAACATGAAGTGCTCATGGATGCCTACATGGATATCGTGCAGGAGTTTGAGTGTGAAAAGATCGATTACGGTTTTGCCTCGTTCAATGACCTGCTGCTGCGTATCAAGGCCCATCTGGAAGAACATACGATCCACTTTGAAGAAGTGCTTGTCGATGAATATCAGGATACCAACACCCTTCAGGGCGCGCTGATCGACTCGCTCAAACCGCGTTCCCTGTTCTGCGTGGGAGACTATGACCAGAGTATCTATGCGTTCAACGGTGCCAATATAGAAAATATCGCAACCTTTTCTACACGCTACCCCGAAGCAAAGGTTTTTACCCTCAAGACGAATTACCGCTCCACGGCACCCATCCTCTCTCTGGCTAACCGTGTCATAGAACGCAACGAACGCATCTACCCCAAAAAACTGGAAGTGGGGCGGCACGGAAAGACGCATCCGCCCAAACTGCTGATGTACAAGGACCTCTTTGAACAGTACCAGGCGATCGCGCACAGTATCAAACATACCCACGTACCCAATGACAATATTGCCGTTATCTTTCGCAACAATTCCTCTGCCGACGGGATCGAAGCAAGTCTGAGGGAAATGGGCATTGCCTGCAAGCGCAAAGGCGGTACGAGTTTCTTCGATGCCAAAGAGATCAAATTCCTGCTTGATCTGCTCTCCCTGCTGGTGAACCCCAAGGATATGATGGCATTCATACACATCTTTGAATACGCTTCGGGTGTCGGTTCGGCGCTTTCCAAAGAGTTTTTTCAGTGTTTCCTGCATTTTGGAAACGGAAACTTTATGCAGGGGGTGTTGTATCCGGTCCATTCCGATCTGCCCAAGCTCAATCCTACCAAAAATGTGCAGCTTGGCCTTTTTGACGATGACCACGAGATCGGTTCGGCTGCACGCTTCAAACATTTGGAACTGCCGGCAAATGTGTACGGCCATCCTCTGCTGAAGCATCCGAAGATCATCCAGGACGGGGTAAAATTCTTCAATGACTTTTACACACTGATGAATGATATCCGTTCGGAGAAAGAACCTTCCAAAATACTCAGAAGTGCAATCTCCTCAAAACTCTACCATGGTATCGTGGAGATGCTTTCAACGCAGAGGGGAAGGCTTAAAAGCGGTGAAGTGGACGAAGAGAAGAAAAAACTTGCAAGGGAACGCATCTTGAGAAAAGCCAATTTGCTGCTGGATCTTTCAAGACAGTACCGGGAACTCGGACGGTTTGTCAACGCCATGGTGCTCGGCGGCGGGGAACTGAGCGAAGGGGAAGGGGTGAACCTGCTTACTGTCCATGCCAGCAAAGGGCTGGAGTTCCCGGAAGTCTATGTGGTCGATCTGGTCGACGGACGCTTTCCCAACCGCAGGATGATGAGTTCCATCGAAGAGGAGCGCCGGCTCTTTTACGTCGCCGTTACGCGTGCCAAGGACAAACTCTATCTCTCTCTCGCCCAATACGACAAGGTTAAAAAGGTCGACTACAAACCTTCACAGTTCCTACATGAAGCGGGGCTGATCAAAGGTGAGTTCGTCGAACCGGAACCTAAAAAAAGAAAATGATTTTGCTATAATCGTACAAAGGCA
>JALSTF010000157.1 GCA_026983895.1 Sulfurovum sp. | reverse complement strand
ACAAGCCGTTCAGTCGGCACGCATACTTCGCTCGAGCCTGCTGGCAACAGCAGGCCTAGATAAATAACTACCCAACGACAAAACCCGGCTTATCGTTGCACCTATTTTCTTACAATTAAACCATCTCCTCTTTTCGCTCCACGCAATGGGTATTCATTCCGTCAATAAGCGGGTTTTTCGTTTTTAAAGTGACGGAAGGATTTTCTCCGAAGAGTTCGGTGTAGTATCCTGAAAAACGGCCCATGTGTCTAAAGCCCCATTTCTGTGCCACTTTCTGTACCGAGGTTTGTGACGCATCACTTTGTACCAGTTCATGGTGTACAAGGTTGAGTTTGAGCAGACGCATGTATTCGTTGGGTCTGAGGCCGAAAAGGGATTTGAAAGCATTTTGCAGACTCTTGACTGAGATATCGTATTCTTTTGCCAACATCTCTATGGTCATAGTGTGGTCCATGTGTTTGAAAAGTTTTTGTTTGATCTTCATGGCAATCTTTTCAGAGTTGGTGAAGTGGGCTGTTTTTGCGTCTTGTTCATGGAGTAGTTTAAGCATCGCTTCGGTAATCTGCATCTGCATCTGCATAGACAGTGTTCTCTCCAAGGATGTTTCATTTGTGACAAACTCGGTGATGAAGCTTTTGATGAGTGTGGTAAGCTTCAGGTCCGGGTCAATATAATATTTGTCTACTGCCTCTGTCAGTTTCTTCAGTAAGATCGGATCGGCATCTTTTCGCAAAGAGATATCGAGTATCTCGACGGGTCCGGAGCACATGAAATTGTACATTTTCTTGTCATCCGCGACAGTGATCATACCTGTTTCAAGTTTGAGATGGTCGGTACAGGCTTTTTGTGAAACCTGTTTCATCAGAGAAAACGTAATGCACCCCTCAGGTGCGACATAGTCGAACATCACCCCGCCATCCATCTTGGTATAGGCTATCTGCATGGAGGGAAGTTGTATGATCTTGTAGATCCCTTCGGTGAAAGAGGGTTTGAGCTGATAAGCACAGAACAGGGTCCAGTCTACCGCATTTTCCGCCATATCGACATAGTTGTCGAACTCTTTTTTGAGGGTCTTTCCCTCTTCCAATGGTATTGTTTCTAGATTTTTTTTGCTTTGCATACGGAAATTATAGACTATTTTCGCTTATGGGATAGATTATAAACTTTTATTGTGATATGATTATTGATATCTATCATACAAAGGAAAACCAACCATGCAAAGAAGAAAATTTCTAGCCGGTGCGCTGCTGATGGGGGCACTCCCCTATGTGTCATTTGCCAATGCAAGTAAAAAGACAGACGGTGCTGCACCTGCCGAAACAAAGACAAAAGACGGTGTGGTCATTACCAATGAGAACTTCATACACGCAGACTCTGTCAGGGCATACCTGAAAGAGCTGGACAAGTCGGGAGGGGTCAATGTCATCAGGCCGGAAAGAGAGCTTATCAACGCAGATACGCAGGATGTGATCCGTATGAACAGAGATACACTCTATACCCGTATCATTCTCGATGTCAAAGGCGGCGCGAGCATCACGACACAGCCTTACGACGGATACCAGAATATCAATGTTCTGGACATCAACCACTCGCAGGTCGCCAGTCTCAACGGAAGCGGTACGCTCAAAATAGACGAGTCCATGCTTACCGAAGGGCATCATGCCTATGTGATCGTCAGAACGGGTCTGTTGAGAAAACTTCCCAAAGAGGAGATGTACGCCAAAGCGCATAAAGCTCAGGATCTCATTTCGATCAAAACACATTCATCCGAGCCCTTTGTGCCACCTGTCAAGTATGACTTCTCGACACTCGACAAGGTCAAATACAAGATACTCAGTGATTTTGCACTGCATCCGCAGCCCCATGTCGTCAAAAACGGCTTCGGTACGATGAAAGACAGAGATCCTGTCGCCGCGAGAACCGTCGTGGCGATAGGCTGGGGTGCACTTTCGGGGGAGAATGCCGTTTACTCCTCTTTTGTAGGGAACAAAGAGCGATGTTCATTCACTATGGAAAAGCCTGACTTGAACTATAAAGAGCATGGATTTTTCTCTTTTACCATCTACAACTTCGACGGATACATCGCTACCATAGATTACGCCATCAACTCGGATGTGATGGAGCCGAATGCGGACGGTACATACACGGTGACCTTCCTGGCATCGGGAGAGCCTGTCAAAGAGGGTGAAAAGAACATCGTTCGCACACCAAGAGGCAAGATGTGGACAGGGGTACTTAGAAACTACTACCCCAACAACAATACCGATGCACTGTTCGTCTGGGCGGATAAGCAGACGGCCAAAATGTCTAAAGCGTTTATGAAGTAAGTGTTTTGCATACTTTATTTTAATGTTACTTCTTCTTATCCGTTATTACGGTCCGCTTAAACCTTTCTATGATAAAACATAGAAACCGGGTGAGATCGAGCTTATAAAATAATATGCTTCGTAGGTTTGGGCATGGCCCAACCTACGATGATCTATGTGATAACTAAAGCCTCCAAGAAGATGGATATTTTTGTTATTACACAACAAGGACAAAACCCATGAGCAAAACCCTTAAAATACTGCTGTTTGTTGCAGGACTGAGCATCACCGCCAATGCCATCGATGACGGACCGCGTATGTACTGGAATGCCCCGGTGGGCACGAATATTCTGCAAGCCTATTTCTGGACGGCCAGCGGTAACAGTGTTTCTCCAGAAAACACACTGCCCCTGCCGGGTTTCGATACCGATATCGATATAGGCATTTTGGGATACAACCGTATCGTCGATGTTGCCGGTCATTCGGCAATTGCGACAGCGGTCATTACAGGAGGCAGGGTTTCTGGCAGCTATGCCGGTCATGGGCTTCGTTCGTCGAGTGGTCTGGGTGATCTGTATCTTCAGGGGGTTGTCAACCTTTTTGGTGCCCCTGCTTTGTCTGCGGAAGCGTTTGCTGACTATAAACAGGGTACGATACTCTCCCTGCTGGTCGGTGTAACAGCGCCTACAGGTGATTATGAGGGAGACAGGCTCCTGAATTTGGGAATGAACCGCTGGAATATGCGTATCGGGCTGCCTTTTGTGTATACCATAGGCGACTGGGTACCCGGAGAGATCACCACCTTGGAGGTACTGCCTTCGGTCTGGTTCTATGGGGACAATGATAATAGCTTCGGTGCAACCATGGAACAGGATCCTATGTATACGCTTGAAGCCCACATTACCCGGGATATCACGACGTCTCTTTTTGTCTCTTTGGACTATTTTATACAGCGGGTAGGGGATTCAAGTGTCAATGGTGGGACACCCTCTGGGGCACATACTTCAGACTCTTTGGGGGTGACCGTCGGGTATATGCTCAATGCGCAGACCCAGTTCCAGCTTCGTTATGCTTCAACGATCAGCCCTGACCCGGAGCAGAATGAGTTGGATGCCGATATGTTCCAGTTCAACTTGAATTACTTCTGGTAGAAGACCGGAGACCTCTTATTTCAGACAGGGACTTGTTTTGGGGAGGACAAGGTCAATGGCTTCGGGTACGACTTCAAAACGTATTTTCCTGCTGCTGTAGGGTTCACCGTCGAGATTGACAGGGATGGGCTGTTCGGATTCGCTTTCAATCCAGGGGGTCTGTATGTATTTGATGAACGCTCCATCGATAGAAGGATTCTTGATCTCATTCAGGATCTGAGGGATATTCCGCAGTTTGAATTCGGAGATGCTGATGACATCAAGCAGACCATCGTTGATGAGCGCGTAGGGGGGCAAGTACCTGTCCTCCTCCTGCCTGTTTCCCGTTACACACTGCGCCGGCAACGATATGGAGATTCTTCAGGGTATCATGAGGGGTGGTGATATGGCTGTGGTAAGGTACGAAATCCATAGCTTTGAGCACGCCGGTAAGCGTATAGGCTCCGCCGCCGAGAAAGTTCTTCAGCTCCACGGGTGTCTCTGCCGTGATCTTGGCTCCGAATCCTGCGGTCGCCATATTGATGAAGTGCCTGTCGTTCGCTTTGACGATATCGACCGGGGTAGGGGAATGGGATACGGCAAAGCGCAAAGCCTCCAGGCTTTCCAGCGGAATTTCACAGGCTGTCGCAAAATCGTTGGCCGTACCCAGAGGCAGGATACCCAGTATGGGACGATCCTCCCGGGGAAGTTTCGCCATAGCATTGACCGTCTCGTTCACAGAGCCATCACCGCCTCCGATAATGATTTGTTTTGCATTGTGTTGTATACCTTCATGCATGAAACGTTCTACGTCACCATACTCGTAGGTGACACGTACCTGAACATTTTTCTCTTCTCTGCGAAAGGCGGCAATGGCATCGCGTATTTCGGGCATCTCGGCCTTTTTCCCGTTCAGGATGATCATGATCATGCCGGCACCTTATCTCTTTTTGTTCAGATCTATCAGTGTGGTGATGATGGGCAGTACTTTTTTGATACCGAAAGGATCGCCTGCTGTAAAGTTGTCTACGGTTTTTTTGGCTTTGAACACAGAGTCTTTGATGTCGGCAGCCTGTTGTTTGACCTCGTCGAGGTCTGTGGAGACCTGATCCCAGGCGAAGTCGCGGATATCTTCTATGGCAGCGGCTTCTGCCCCTGTGGTCTGTCTGGAAGCAAGCAGGAAGAAGAGTGCAGCCAGGGCAATATTCACAGCTGTCTGTATGGCGGCTGCTTCAAGCGGCGTACGGGTACTTGAAAGGTAGAGGTAGGCGGTGATGTTGAACATGACCAGTGTCACGAGCACAGCGATGATCCCAAGGGCGATCCAGACCGTCTGTCGTCCCCTCTTTTTCATTTCGAGACTCAGCAGCGCTTTTTCACTTTTGATCAGCAGTTTTATCTTTGCGTTGAAATCTTCACTCATGGGGTATCCTTTATTTTGAACTCAGTGCATGCCCAAATGCCGCACCGAGTGCGAAAAGCACGATCGCCGAAGTGGGCGAAAGGTTCTCGTAGTCTTTTTTGATGGTCTCAAGCAGGGTGTCCAGTGCTTCTTTGGCATCTGTTTTGCCCTCTTCGAGAGAGCTCATGATCTCTTCTGCTTTCTCTTTGGCCTCTTCGATCTCTTCCTGTTCTTCAGCCTGTGCTTTTTTTGCTTCAGCCGCTTCGGCTTTTTCACGTGCTTCTTTCTCTTTTTTCAATCTTTCCACTTCTTCACGAAGCATAGCAAGCTCTTCGTGCATGGTCATTCTTTTTGCCATTCAGGCCTCCTTTTTGCTGTAGTCACTGAGCAGCAGTGCTATCCATTGTGTTTCTCTGTACTGTTCGAAAAGATACTGCAGTATCATTGTCAGCGGTACGGAGAGTATCATCCCTGTTGGGCCGAATACCCATCCCCAGAAGGTCATGGAGAGAAAGATCACCAGTGCGGAGAGCCCCAGCCCTTTTCCCATGATCTTCGGTTCGAGGATGTTCCCTATGACCATATTGATGATCACATACCACAGGGCCACCCAGAGAGTGGTCGCCATACCGTGATCGAGCAGGGCAAGCAGCACGGCGGGTATGGCTGCGAGGATGGAACCGATGACGGGGATGAAGTTGAGAAAAAAAGCCAGTACCGCCCACATGAAATCGTAGGGGATGTCGTAGTACCAGAGTACGGCCAGTACCCACAGGGCCGTCACGAGACTGGTCTTCACCTTGATGAGAAAATAGGATTTGATCTTCTCGAGCAGTTCGAGGACGACACTGCTGCTGGTACCGTACTTTTCAGAGATCTTCAGGATCTTCTCATAGAAGTCATTCGACTCCATCAGCATGAAGGCGACCATGAAAAAAACAAGAAAGAGGTTGGAGAACTGGCTGTTGGCCTGTATGGCAAGGTTTTTGAGTATTCCGTTGATATTGCTTTTCTCGACAAGATGCTGTACTTTTTCTCCATTGACGGAAATACCGATATGCTGCAGGCTGCCGGTAAGATGCTCGAATGTTTGGACCAGTTGGGTCTTGAGCGTCTGGTAGTTGGCAGCGAAGGCTTTCGCCTCATCGGCCACATAGCCCCCAAGAAGCACGATGGGCAGCAGAGAGAACAGAATGACGACGATGAGCGAGACCGCTTTGGGGATACGTTTTGATTCGAGATAGGTAAAAAGCGGGGAGAGCATGATCGCAACGGTGACGGCAATGAGAAAGGGGACGAGTATCTCCGACGCCTCTTTGAGCAGAAAGAGGGTGACAAGAGCCGTCGCTGCGAAGATGAAGACCTGGTTGATGGGCCACTGAATCGGTATATGTTCCTGTTTCATCGACGCTTAAGAGAGGATGCTCTTGATCTTTCCGTAGGCTTCCTTGAGCTCTTCGCCCGCAAGCTCCAGCGCAGTGTCGATCTCCTCTTTGGATTTCGCATCGATCCCGAGTTCCGCAGCGGCTTTGAGCTCGGAAGCGGAGTCACCCGTGACATCCGCTATTTTCGAAACCTTCTCTTTGAGATCGTCAAGGAGAGGCTGAAGCTCGTTGAGCTGCTCCTGCGCTTCGGCTGCACCAAGGTTCGCCTTGAGCAGAAGCTCGTCTTTGAGTTGTGTAAGGTTGTTGAGCATCGATGTCATTTTTTCCTGGTTCACTGTTTTTCCTTGTGTTGTTTAGGGCTATTATAGCACATCTTTTGGTGTTGGACTATCCCAAATACGAAAGTGAAGCAGAAAACAGGATAAAAAAACAGATATTCGCTTTTAGGATAGACGGATCAGCTATCTATCTGCTATAATCTGAAACTTTAAAACAAGGAATAAAACAGTATGAACTTCACTCAGATCACAAAAAAAGCATTGCTCCCCTTTTTGATGGCGACCATGGTGCATGCAGCATCAGATACAAGCAGTACAAACCAGAGTTTAAGAGAACTTCCCTCGCACTACAACATGATCGTGGCACTCTACGGACGCCCTCATGTAAAAACCATGGGTACGTTGGGACAGCAGCCCTTGGCCCAGACCATTCAAATGGCCAAAGCTAAAGCAAAAGTGTATGAAAAAGCATGGGGTGCAGGCAAGCATGTTACTCCCGGCTTTGACCTTATTTATGAAATGGCAACCGCATCTCCGGGGTCAAACGGAAAGTATGTCATCACTTTGAACCAAAAAACCTTGATGGAGTATATTACGGCAGCACAAAAGAACGGGATCGTTGTGTTCATCGATGTACAGCTTGGCAAAAAGAGTCCTGCGCAGGCGGTGAAGCCTCTGTTGAAGTATTTGAAATACAGCAATGTACAGATCGCGGTCGATCCTGAGTTTTCAGTCGACAACCTTTCTGTACGTCCGGGAAAAAAGATCGGGTCCATTACAGGGCAGCAGATCAATGAAGTGCAGCATATGATGAGAGACTACATCAAAGCCAACCATATTAAAGATGATAAAATTCTGCTGGTCCACATGTTCACAGAACACATGGTCACCAATAAAAAAGCCATCAGGTACACGGACAGAGTCCACCTGGCGATGCACCTGGACGGACACGGCAGCCCTTCACTCAAGATCAAAACCTACAACGGACTCTATACAGAAGCACGGGCGGCAAAGGTTGTGGGCGGATTTAAAGTGTTCTATAAGCAGGACAAGCCGAGAATGAATCCAAGACAGGTACTTGGACTTGAAAAAGCCAGTGGCAAGCGCGTAAGAGATATGCCCAGGATCATTACGTATCAGTAGGAGTATATGATATAGAAGAGAATGTAAAAACTATCTTTCCTATCTTAAAACGAAGTTTTGCTGTTCCTTTTTGGGAAGAAAGAGGATCTGGGCAAAAAGACTGCTACAGATACCCTTTGATAGGCAATATAGACATGAAGTCTGTTCCCAATCGTCTGAAAAATGAGGTTTTTGGTCTTTCGTAATAAAGAGTCTTTTTGCCGTTTTCCAGGGTCGTCCAGATAGGCCTGTTTCCTCCGTTGGGGTGTTTCCCCCAGGAGAGTTTGTAGAAGTTGTTGAGGTTGAGTACTCTGTCTAAAATATCTTGCTCTTCTGTGGTGATCTTTTTGGAAGTGATGACCATCAGCAGCTCTGTGTTGAGTTTTTCCGAACGCGGGTCCATGTTGGCAGAACCTATGGCTAATCTTTCATTGTCTATCAGGGTCATTTTGGTATGCAGGGAGAATTTTGGCTGTTTTTTCAAATGTTTCTTTTTACTGAGTTTGGAAAAACTGTTTCTCTTGAGCTCATATATATTGACACCCATACCCAGCAGCGGTTTGATATAGTGTTGATAACCCGCATAGACAGGTATGACATCGGTAGAGGCCAGTGAATTGGTGACGATGTTCACCTCTACACCTTTTTCGCGCAACTTTTTCAGCTTCTTCATCATTTGCTCACTGGGGATGAAGTAGGGAGAGATGATCGTTACACTCTTTGTTGCGCGCTTCATATTTTTATGCAGCTGTGCGCTGATATGCGTACTGTCGTTGTTCTCATCCGAGACCACCTTGCTGGGTGCGTCATAGTAGAAACGTACTTTTTTGGCCACGGTGAACCGGAGTGTTCTGTTTTTGACTTTTTTCATAAAAGAAGAGTCTGCGACTTCATGCCCCAAACGGGTTTTCTTGAAGTGCGTTAACTCACGCTTCAGATAAGGGGTGAGTTTGGGCTCAAGCTCCCGGAAGCTGACTTCGCTTTTCCCCAGTACTTCGGATGCGGGCAATACCTCTGCACTGTTCCAGAACAGATCAAAGGCATGTGAGATCTCCGGAACGACAGAGCCAATGCAGAGAATGTCGTAGTCCAGGAAGATCGCATCGGTCGTGGCCGCAAAATAGACATCGCCAATGTTCCTGCCTCCCATAATGGCGGCATATCCATCAGCGGTCAGGGATTTGTTGTGCATACGCTTGCCCAGCGTGTTCACATTGAAAAGCAGTGCCAGGTTGCGGAACGAGGTTCTCAGCTTGTTGGGGTTGAAGAGTCTCAGTTCGACATTGGGGTGCAGTGCAAGTTTTTGCAGGACAGAGTCTTTGCCTGTTGTTCCCAGATCATCGAGAAGCATGCGTATCTTCACCCCTCTCTGCGCTGCGAGAAGAAGATGTGCCGTAAAAATCTTACCGATGCTGTCATCATCATAAATGTAGTACTGCACATTCAGACTCTCTTTGGCATGGTCTATGAGAAAAAGTCTGGCAGCCAGTGCATCTGCCGGAAAAGGTAGAGAGTAGAAAGCCGAATTCCCGCGCAATGGACGATCGGTATGGTGCAGGTATCGTTTCAGGGGAAAGCTGCCTTTGGCCTTTTGTGTCATATCGTGTGTTCGTGCTTCTGCCTTGGGATGGGGTGCTGTGTTGTGGCATCCACTCAGAAGCAGAAGGGCAAGAAGAAAATAGAGCGTTTTCATGGTCAGCGGTTCATCCAGTAGATCAGGCTTGGAATGTTCTCTATGCCGAAATAGATATAGTCGTTCTTGTCGCGTTCTCCTGCTCTGTGTACGTAGGTGAAGCGGAAGATATCCATGATATCGAGATAGGTGTTCGCACCGTAGGCGCTCTCCTTCTCATAGAATTTTCCTTCCACGTTTCCAAAAACAGAGGCCCCGACCCCGAACTTGAAAAAGTCATCGTACTCGTAAAAGGCATCCAGATCAGCACGTACAATGTCCGAATCTCTGTCGGAGACAATGTAGGAGCCTTTTGCCTCGAAACCGCTCAGGTATTTGAAGTTGGCATAGTAGCGTGCCATATAACCAAAACTGACACCGCCGTTCTTCATGTCGGTAGCCACCTCTCCCGGAAGCAGGCGAAGAGCCATTCTGAACCCCTCTTTCCCCTTGTCTTCGGGGACATGCAGGGGCAGGATGTCCCAGCCGTCTTTTTTCGCGACGAAAGTACTTCCCGCCCATGCAGCGAGGGATGCTAATCTCGCTATGGAAGCATGATCCGGATGAACTTTCTCCTCCTCATTCTCCAATGTGGTGATGCGGTTGATGATGTGGCGGAAGGGTTTTTTGTACCAGTGGTCGACATCTTTTTTGGCATTGGCGAGAAAAGAGTGCTTCTCGTGGGGAAGGTAGGAGATGTCAAGCTTCGTCAAAAAAAGCTTGAATTCATCGATGTCGTAGCGCATGGCATCGCGTTTGCTTCTATCGAAGGCATTGTAGATCGCGGAAAAACGGTCTGTGGTCCTGGGTGTGATATGTTTGAACTCCGCATCTCGAAAGAGCGTATAGGCGCGCAGTGCATCTTTCTCCCGTTCCAGACCGAGACGTACCATCAGCTGATCCATAAGGGAGACCTGGGAGAGTGCTTTGTACTGCATCTTTTTCCTGAGAGATGCCGCCAGCTGGTAGATGGCATCATAGACACCGACAAAATAGTCGTACTCCCGAAAATTCTTGTCAAGAAAGGCAGCGAAGTGCTCCAGATACATGCCTGTAATGGGGTGGTAGCGTGAGGTAACGATCAGCTTTCGGTGACTGTTGTTCCTGAAGTACTGGTTGACAGCCTGGTAGAGTCGCATGGACTGCAGGATCTCTACAGAGCTTAAAAGCGGCAGGGCATTGGTGGTGATGAAGCCTACGGGTGCCTCTTCGGCTTTCTTTTCCTCCTCTTTGGTCAGGGGCGGCTCTTTTCGCATATTGCTGGGGTCTATGAAGAGAAAAAGAGAGGCTTTGGGGTTGAGTTCGATGGCAAGCTGTAAGGGAACATTGTCGTAGGCACCGCCGTCTATGAAGTAGTGCGAGGCCTTTTTGCCTTTGTAGATGTAGGTGAGTTTGACCTGCTGAAACGCACCGGGGAAAGCCGACGAAGCAAAGAGCACATCGACGATCTTGCTTGTGTTGTGTTCAATGCCCGGAATGGAGATGTAGAAGTCCGTGCTTGGCGGCATCTTTCTGTTCTCTATGACCAGTCTGCCGTTCTTCTCCCTGACCATCAGCGGAATGGAGAAGTGCTGGTTTTTGATCTTGATGCCGGCGACGGTCTCTACGATGGGCGTGACCTTTGTAACGGAAACCCCCAAAGGGACTTCACATCCTTTGCGAAAAATGGGCCGGTCCATCTGTTTTAAAATGGCGGCAGCTTTCTTTTTAAGCGCGTCTCTGGTGAAAAG
>JALSTF010000156.1 GCA_026983895.1 Sulfurovum sp. | reverse complement strand
GCCAGGAGCATGCTTTTGATCATTGTTAAATCCTCGTATCTTGTCACTGTTTCTTGGTCCTTAGTGGGTATCCCGTGAAAGGCTTTCTATGAGGCGAAGCATCATTCTTACCCCTGCACCTGATGCGCCGTGCGGGTTTTCTCCCCAGGCATGTTCTACAAAGGCCGGACCGGCAATATCGATGTGCACCCATCTTTCCTTATGGTCCTCATCGATAAATTCAGAAAGGAACTGTCCCGCAGTAATGGCTCCGCCGTAGCGTGTGTTGGAAATATTGCAGATATCGGCGATCTCGCTTTTGATGGTTTTTTTGAGATAGTCGTTGAAATCAAGCGGTGTGACCAGTTCTCCGGCGATCCTTGCCTGTTTTTTTACGAGCTCTTTAACCTCGTCATTAAAGCCCATCACACCTGACGTATAGTGCCCTACACCGACCACACAGGCACCGGTAAGCGTTGCAAAGTCAAAAATGTAGTCTGCTTTGACCTCCTGCTGGGCATAGGCAAGTGTGTCTGCGAGTACAAGACGGCCTTCTGCATCTGTGTTGCGTATCTCGATGGTCTTTCCGTTCTTTGCTTTGAGTACATCATCCGGCTTATAGGCATCTCCGCCTATCATGTTCTCTACAGCACCGACAAAACCGTGTACTTCTATGGGCAGTTCCATTTCCGAGATGGCTTTCATGAGTCCGAGTACGGCTGAGCCTCCGCTTTTATCCGATTTCATTGTAACCATATAATCGGCAGGTTTAAGGCTGAGCCCGCCTGAATCGTAAGTGAGTCCTTTTCCTACCAGAGTAATGACCGCTTTGGGCTTTTTAGGTGTATGTGCCAGGTGGATGACCCTTGGTTTGTGGCGTGAGGCACGGGCTACGGCAAGCAGGGCTTCCATTTTTTCTTTTTTCAGTGCTTTGGGTGTCAGAATGTTGCATTTGAGCCCATTGTTCTTTGCCAGTTTCTCGGCAATGTTCGCCATGATCTCCGGGTAGCAGTCGTCAGGGGTGGTGTTGACAATGTCACGGGTGAAGTTGGTCGCTTCCGCCGCGATCTCTCCGTTATGGACCGCACGTGCAGCCACTTCCATGCTGATCTCGTGTGCATCGCGTCCTTCAAGGGATATCTCTACTGTTTTTACCGGACATTCGCTTTTTTTGCTTTTGTACTGCGTGAAAGTATAGCCGCCCAGTACCAGCCCCTCAACCATAGCCCTGATGGAGGCAGAACATCTCGGATGGCTCACATAGGTAGCCATCTTTACTGTCTTGTATGCTTTTTTGCCGGTAAGGGAACGGATGGCCGTAGCCACCGCGGGGCGAATGGCCGCTCCTTTGAGGTCTGCTGCACCCACATAGAGTCTTTTCTTTTCGATGAGATGACAGACTTCATCCTGACTTCCCGAAAATCCGGCTTTCTTAAGCAGTTTTCTGTCTTTGACCGAAGCATGCTGCAAATCGCCGTCGATTACGACGATGATCTCCAGATCCGCTTTGATATCTTTGATATTCGATGCTGTAATATTGAAATTCATTGTGATCCTTGAATAATTGATGAGGGAGAGTATAGCAAAATATTGGTAAATGGCCGTTCATTATGAAAAAAATAACGGATATTTGGATCTTCTGTCAGCCAATGCAACTTTTGTTACATTACCGTTTACCCTTTTTCTATATCATTCGCTGTAATACAATTTATAAGGAGTCCTTTATGGCAGATAAAACACAAGAAAGAATGGATGCGATCATCGAGATCGATAAAGGGAAAGAGAACCTTGGTATGGTGTCACTGCATCAGACAAGAGAGTTGCTGATGGATGCAGGTGCTGTTTTGCTCGACGTACGTCCTCCGGCAAAGGTCAACGGTGAAAATGCACAGGAAGCCGGTATTGCCAATGCCTACTATGTACCCTATACAGAATTTGCAGGCTATTTGGATGAGCTCCCTGCAGAACATTCGAATCCTATCGTCGTTGCCTGTGTCAAAGGGTGGTTCGCCAACCGTGTGATGGGGTACCTTGAAATGATGGGATATGAGAATGTCTATGTCCTCGATACCAACATAGAAGAACTCATCGAAGTGCACCATGCACATGCCGATAAGTAGAATATTCTTTTCAAAACTCCCTGCGTGAATGAAAAACGCAGGGGTTTACCCCTCTTACGATCCATTTTATTCAATCTGCTTTTTCTTCGGCAGAAATGATATCCATTATAAAACTTCCCGGTTGCTCATAACCGATATGCTCATCGATACGTTTTTTGGTCTTTGGATCAATGAAATACACAGAAGGTGTCAGCGTTGTATTGAACTGTTTTGCCGTACTCGAATCAAAGTCAGCGATCACAACGACCATATCTGCAAGATGTGACTTTACATTT
>JALSTF010000155.1 GCA_026983895.1 Sulfurovum sp. | reverse complement strand
CACCTTCCAAAGTAGCCATCTGCATACAGTTGCAAACAGGTTCTTTGCGGTGGGCTTGGAAAACCCATCCTGCGGGGGGAGTTATTTGTTATCTATTTCTTCATAATGCAGTTTCAATCCCTCCAATATCATCACGAAACCGGAGATGATGATCTTTATTACATTAGAAGGTGTAATCATGTAAGATTCTTTCTATTTACAAACTATTCAAGATAGAGTATATCATTTACTTTTATTGTACCTGCCTGGATAACTTTGGCGAAGATACCTCTGTCATTCTTTAGAAGCTTCGGTATGCGTTTGTCTAGTTTTGATAAATGGTTACACAAGGTACAGTTTTGTGTGATTTCCAAAATAGCAGTACCAATGTGCAGTTGTGTACCATGAGAAAGGTGGTAAGGGTTAACATCAATGAGAAGATTTTCTCCAAGATAGCCTTCTGGCATTTGGACGCCAAGCTTCTCTTTTGCCATGTGATAACTTTCAAGAGAGGAGATAAGGATAGATCGTTCCGGATCCTTATTATAATGTTTGTCATTTAGAATACCATTCTTATCCAGAGTAAGCATTGTTTTTTTTATAGCTTCTTTAGTATTTTCCTCTATGATAAAAAGAGAGAGTATCTTGCCTGCATGTGCTTCCACTTTATTTCCTCTATTTGATTAATGGCATTATTTTACCATAAAGTTAATTGGTCCAGCTAGACTTTAAAATGATAAAAATGGGCATAACGGGTTAAAGAGTATTTCGCTCATTGCTATCATCTAAAATTTTGATATTTAAATACGATTTTATTGATTCATTATTTTAATTCCTAATAATATGTATATATTTTGCGAATATCGTACCAAAAGTAGCATTATTGATGTATGTGCTTGACATTTTAATTTATTTTCTAATACAATCAAAGGCAATAGTGACTCTGCTATGTTTTTAAAAAGAGTATTACTAACTAAAAATAAGGAGGAATGATGAATAAGATAACGAAAACTTCAATAGAAGTCAAAAGTGCATCTGATACGGCAGTTGAGCCGAGCAGAAGAGACTTCTTCAGAAGAACAGCAGCTTATTCGGTGAGTGCTTTGGCCGCGGCAAGCGTGTTGGCACCAGTGAAAGTGGATGCGGAAGAATCCAAAGGTAAAAAAGGTGATCCTGCGATCCTCGAAGAAAAGAAATGGGGAACATCGTTTGGTTACCCAGTGACACATAATCTCTACGGACAGCCTTCTCCCTATGAACATAATGTGACAAGAAGATATACGAAACTGCTTTCTTCAGGAAACTATTATGCTTCTATCGCAATGTGCCCTATCGCTGATATGGAAGGGATCATTACGCCAAATGGCCTCTTTTTCAACCGTGACCATGGCGGTGTAGCAGAGATCGATCCGAATGAACATCGACTCATGATCCACGGTCTGGTCGAGAAGCCGCTTGTTCTGACCATGGATGAACTTAAGCGCTATCCGAGTGTCAGCCGTGTTCACTTCATCGAGTGCCCTGCGAATGGCGGACCGGAATGGAGAGGGCCTCAGTTCCCTGCATTGCAGTTTGCCAAAGGAATGATGAGCTGTGCACAGTGGACCGGTGTGTATATCAAAGATATCCTCAAAGATCTTGGCCTCAAGAAAGAGGCACTCTGGATGCTGGCAGAAGGTGTGGACAACTCACATATGGGAAGAACCGTTCCTATCGACAAAGTGCTTGACGATGCAATGATTGTATGGGCGCAGAATGGCGAGGCACTCAGACCTGAGCAGGGATATCCGATCAGACTGCTTGTCCCGGGCTGGGAAGGTAACCTCTGTGTCAAATGGCTTGGACGTCTCGAGTTCGGTTCCGAACCTTGGTATGCCAAAGAAGAGACCGCGAAGTATACAGCGCTTAAGAAATCAGGGAAAGCAATCCAGCATTTTTATGCGAATGAAGTCAACTCTGTCATCACTTCACCTTGTCCGGAAAAACCATGGACTGACCTTAAAAAGGGTGATGTTGTCGAGATAGAAGGTTTGGCATGGTCCGGTATGGGTACTATTGAGGGTGTGGATATATCCTTCGATGGCGGCAAAAACTGGGTTGAAGCGAGCTTGAAAGGCCTTGTTCTGCCTAAAGCATGGACAAGATTCAGCTTTATCTACAAGTACGAGGGTAAACCATTGCTGCTTTCAAGCCGTGCAAGAGATGATGCTGGGCATATTCAACCGACAGTCAAGCATGAGAGAGAGGTAATGGGTGTTGAATCTGTTTACCACAGAAACGGTATCTTTACCTGGGAAGTTACAGAGAAAGGGGAGGTGAACAATGTTCAAGTCTTATCATAAATTATTTTTGTCTGCTGCAGTGATCGCTGCTGCGGCGACATCTGCAATGGCGGGCGACACAGGCGGGTCACGTACCTATTCTAATGGTAAAAAAGTCATTGATGGCGGTGCGACCTATCCTGTAAAAAATGGTAAAACATCACTCTATTTTGTCAACGAAAAAGCACATAAAGGTGCAGTGAAGTTCGGAAGAACACCAACGAAAGATGAAATCGCAGCATGGAACATTGATGTTATGCCTGACGGTACTGGCCTGCCTGAAGGTAAAGGAAGTGTTGAAGACGGTGATGAACTCTACGAAGAAAAATGTTCGGCATGCCACTTTGACTTCGGTACCGGCGGGTCCGGTTATCCAGCATTGCAGAAAGGCAATGCTTACGAAGGGCAGAAATCTCTGACCAACCAGAGGGTAGATGGCAATGATGACGGTCCGATCAGAGTATTCGGTACGTACTGGCCGCGTGCGAGTACACTGTGGTGGTATATTAAAACAGGTATGCCTCACCCTGCGCCGATGAGTCTTACCAATGACCAAGTCTATGCTTTGGTCGCCTATATTATTTCTATCAATGAATTGAAGATCGATGGTCAGGAGCTTGATGATGATTATGTGCTTGACAGAGAAAAGTTCCTTAAGCTCGTTATGCCGAACAAAGATGGTTTCGTACCAAAAATTGACGGTCCTCAAGGGGTAGAACATGCCAGAACATATTTCAACAACTTCAAAAATTATGGTAATGGTACACGCTGTATGAAAAACTGTTTTGACGGGAAACCGGTCCTTGCCAAGATCAGCGGATCAGGTATCAGTGATTATCAACCGCCTATTTCCGAGAAAAAGGACCTTCCAGCTCCTAAAAAAGGCGCTGCAGCGGCACCGGGTAAAAAAACGTATGAAGCATCATGTGCCGTATGCCATGGTACTGATGCTATGGGTGCCCCAATGCTTGGTGACAAAAAGGCATGGGCAGCACGATTGAAAAAAGGGATAGACAAAGTTTACCACAATGCTATTCACGGTATCAACGGGATGCCTCCAAAAGGCGGTACATCACTTTCTGACAAAAAAATCAAGGAAGTCGTAGACTATATGGTTGGGAAAAGTAAATAAGATTCACATTTACTTCACAATAAATTTGTAATATAATAAGTAAAAGGTGTCAAAACCTTTTGCTTCATAGTAAATCTATTATTAAGGAAACAACATGAACAGAAGAAAATTTTTAGGTTTGGGTGTAATGGCTCTTGCTGCTTTACCTGCAACACTGAGTGCATTCGCATCAATCGACTTTAGAGCAACAAAGCCGGATGCATGGAAAGCAAAGACCGTGGACGATGCGATCAAAGCACTTTACGGAGATATCAAACCGGAAGAGAAGGGTGTAACAGTTAAAGCACCTAAAGTAGCAAGTAACGGTGGAGCAGTTCCTGTTACGATCAAGTCGGATATTCCTGCAAAGACAGTTGCTGTATTCCAAAACATGGACCCGGAAAGTGCTGTAGCGGTATTCAATGTACCGGAGAATGGGATCGTTGACTACTTCCTGAAAATGAAATTGAAAGCAACAGACGAGAATGGTGGTAATGGAAAGATCACCGCTATCCTTGAAGGTACAGATGGTAAATTCTATAAAGGGACAGTGGATCTTCAAGTTGCAAAAGGCGGATGTGAAGGTTAATCCTCCGCATTCAAGATATTCAGAAGAAATATAAAGGAACAGATAATGGGAAATATGAAAATCAAAGCAAAAGTAAAAAATGATGGTATCGTTGGCGTAAAAGTATTGGCAAAACATGATATGCTCACGTACGATCAGGCAAAAAAGAAAGGCAAAGAAGCGAACTTCATTACGCATATCACTGCAAAAGTAGGTGATACCATCGTATATGATGTTTCTACAAGCCAGTTCTGGTCAAAGAACCCACAGTTCAAGTTCAAGTTCAAAGGCGCAAAGAAGGGTGATAAATTAACGATTACCTGGACAGACCTTTCAGGAAAAACTGTAACTGAGAGTAAAAAGATCAAATAACTTTTCTTCTTGCACTGCTTGCCGGATTACTCCGGCAAAGTAAAATAATATAAATGTTTTCGGAAGTATTTATACTATTTTACTTATGTCGAACCAATGTTCGACAAGGCGAACCAATGTAGCTTCTTTTCTTCTTCGGAAGTGATCTTCCATATTGAAATCCTCTTTTCCGTAACCTTCTTTGTATTCGTTAATAAAGTGGATATAGTCGTTTTCTTTCATGGCTGAGACTTCATAGAGAACTTTGTCATATATTTTCTTGTTTTCCTGGATTTGTTCTCGTGTTTTTTCGTTCAGGTTGATGCTTCCGTAACGCTGTTCCTCCGGAAGTGTCAGATTCATTTCAAGATGGGCTCGCATAGAGGCGATCATGTGCTCGTACTGTTCTATGGGAAGATTGTTTAGATTGGATTCCATGACCGTGGCTTCATTTTTTGTATAGCCCCACGAGCCTCCCAGAGGGAGCTTTGTATCAAAGGCTGAATGGATCACTTCCATGATAGGGTTTTTACTGCTTATAGGGGTGAACATAGGTGTATCCTTTGGGTAAATTGTAGTGTTATTATAACTTATTTGTATAGCGATAACTTGATACTTTGCAGTATGTATGGTAATATATAAGAAGAGGTAGTTTTGTAAAGATGTCCTATGAAGTCTGTTGTGTGTATGATACCTGTGTGCCTCGCAGAAGAAGAGTGTTCTCTGCTACAGGCCGGCTTCCCGGATAGCTTCAGTTTGCGCATGGGCAATGAGCGGATCGATGACAAGTTTGAGATTCCCGTTGTTCATTACATCATCCAGGGCATAGAGTGTCAGTCCGATACGATGGTCTGTCAGTCTATTTTGCGGATAGTTATATGTTCGTATTTTCTCTGAACGATCCCCGGAACCTACCTGGAGTTTTCGCTGGCTCGACGTTTCATCAAGCTGCTTTTGAAGTTCTGCTTCGTAGACACGTGCTTTGAGTACTTTCATCGCTTTATCACGGTTCTTGTGCTGGGACTTTTCATCCTGGATCGCAACGACGATGCCCGTGGGGATATGTGTCAGACGCACCGCAGAGTCCGTGGTATTGACGGATTGTCCGCCGCATCCGCTGGAGCGGTAGACATCCATTTTTATTTCATTGGGCTTGATATCCACTTCGACATCATCCACCTCTGGTATAACGGCTACTGTAATGGCGGAAGTATGTACGCGCCCCTGAGTTTCCGTATCCGGTACACGCTGTACACGGTGTGTACCCGCTTCATATTTGAGTTGTGAATAGACACCTTGCCCTTTGATCTCGGCGATAAGTTCTTTATATCCGCCGGCAGTACCGTCATTGGTACTGACAATTTCAACTTTCCATCCCATCTGTTCTGCATAGCGTGTATACATTCTGAAAACATCTGCAACAAAAAGAGCACTTTCATCACCGCCTGCCCCGGCACGCAGTTCAAGGAAAATATTCTTGTCATCATTTTTATCTTTGGGGATCATGAGTACCTTGATCTCTTCTTCGAGCTTTGGAAGCATGGGTTCGAGTTCGGAAAGTTCTTCTTTGGCCAGCTCTCCCAACTCGGCATCGCCAAGAAGTTCTTTGTTCTCATCAATTGCTTCAGCAGTTTCAATATATAGCTTTGCTTTTTCCACGAGTTCGCTCAATCCAGACTGTTCTTTGCTGAGTTCGGTCATGCGGTTTATGTCACTGGCAATATCTGGTGAACTGAGCAGCTTGCTGATCTCGTCATATCTGTCTATAAATGGTTGGAGTTTTTCTTTGAACATAGGCGTTCTTTGTGTTGGATTGTAAGGAAGTTGTAAGTGCGGGGATCCGCATAGCCATACCTTTCAGTACGGCCAGATAGCGTAAAACTGCTTATGCAGCTTCGATTTTATTGACCATTTTATGAAGACGGCTTACTTTTCTTGCAGCTGTTGTTTTCTTGATGAAACCTTTGCTGACAAGTGAATGGATCTGCTTGTTCGCCACTTTGAATGCTTCCTGTGCCGCTGTTGCATCAGCAGCTTCTACTGCTTCATGTACTGCTTTGGTAATGTTCTTGATACGTGTTCTGTAGTATCTGTTTCTTTCCGTTCTTTTTGCTGTTTGCAAAATTCTTTTTTTTGCTGATTTATGGTGTGCCATCAAATGTTCCTTTTAAAATGTAATACCCTCTCTGCAGGTGACCACAGAATACTTTTGGGTGAAATTAGTGCGCGAATAATATCCAAAATAAGATTAAACTATTATTAAAATGTATGGTCTTTGGCTTTTGCCGGTGATGTTAATGATATTTCGATAAAATGAAGCCCATAGAATATACTTGCAAGGAAATGATTTTGACACTTTTTGGAACAGACGGCGTAAGAGGAAAAGCGGGGAAAAAGGTTTCCGCGGTGAATACTATGCGCCTTGCGATGGCAACGGGGATCTATTTTAAGCAATTTTCCAAGACAAACCGGATATTGGTAGGGAAAGATACCCGCCGAAGTGGCTATATGATCGAAAATGCTCTGGTATCGGGATTGACCGCGGTAGGTTTTGATGTGATACAGATAGGGCCGATGCCGACACCGGCAGTGGCATTTTTGACAGAAAATATGCGCTGTGATGCAGGGATTATGATCAGTGCAAGCCATAATCCTTATTATGACAATGGCATTAAATTCTTTGATTCGGAAGGCAATAAGCTGAACCGGAGCGAAGAAGAGTATATTGAAGCGATCTATGCGGATGAAGAAGCATTGGAGGCTGCACAGGCAACGGGTAAGCATATCGGAAAGTCCAAACGTATCGATGATGTGATCGGACGCTATATCGTGCACATCAAGAATTCTTTTCCCAAACCTTTGACTCTGGCCGGAATGCGTATTGTGATCGATTGTGCGAACGGTGCCGGATACATTGTAGGACCGACGATATTGCAGGAGTTGGGTGCAGAAGTGGTTGTCATCGGGGATGAACCTGACGGTTTCAATATCAATGAAGGATGTGGAGCAATGCACCCGGAAACACTCTCCAGAGTTGTTCTGGACAAGCGAGCAGATCTTGGTATTGCCCTGGACGGAGATGCAGACAGGCTGGTGCTGGTAGATGAAAAAGGTGAAGTGGTCGATGGTGATAAACTGATGGGTGTGCTTGCGGTATATCTAAAAACGCAGGGTGCACTCAAAGGTGACGGTATGGTAGCGACTGTGATGAGCAATCAGGGTTTGGAAGAGTATCTTGCTGTACATGGGTTGAAACTGTATCGTTCAGCGGTCGGTGACAAAAATGTTGTAGCATTGATGCAGCAGAAAGGTATCAATGTCGGCGGTGAGCAAAGCGGGCATATTATTTTTTCAGATTACGCGAAGACGGGAGACGGTATCTCCAGTGCACTGCAGGCACTTGCCTATCTGGTCACTTCAGGGAAGAAAGCCAGTGAAGCGTTCAATCCGTATGAATCCTATCCTCAGATACTGGTCAATCTTTTGGTAGAAGAGAAACGTCCCTTTGAAGAGATAGAAGGACTGGAAGCATTGCAAAAAGAAGTAGAAGAGGGAGGAATGCGGTATCTTTTCCGCTACTCAGGAACGGAGAACAAGATCAGACTGCTGCTGGAAGGGAAAGACAGCAGAGCCCTTGAATCGATGATGGAAAAGTGTGCTGATTTCTTCAAGGGAGCACTCGTTTAATGCGTGCATTTTACATTTTTTTGCTGGTCTCTATCGGTACCTTTATCATTGACCAGAATATTAAAATGCTCTTTCTTGATGGATATTACCGGGAAGGAAACTGTATAGACCTTTCGTTGCATTTTAACAAAGGTGTTGCCTTTTCTATGTTCTCTTTTGTAGGACCTTATCTGAAATGGATCCAGGCAGTTTTGATCGCAGGGATACTGTATTATGTACTTTCACGAGGGTATCTCCGTCGGTATGCCTTTCCTGTCGGATTGTTGATAGGCGGGGCTCTGGGTAACGTATATGATCGTTTTGTGCATGAAGGGGTCGTCGATTATATTGCCTGGCACTGCGGATTTAATTTTGCTGTTTTCAATTATGCGGATGTGGCGATCGATATCGCGGTAGCCTGGATCATTGCAATGGTATATTTTTTCCCAGAGAAGCAAAAATCATAATGCATTTTCTCTTTTTTTTGCTCAGTATGCTGGGCCTACTCCATGCGGGGAGCTTTAATACCGATATCATGCCGAAGGACTTGAATAGAGAGATACTGAAGATCAGGATACTTGATCAAAAAGAGCTCTCGTTCGATCAGATAGACAAGACCAAGTTCTCTGAGATTTCCGATCTTGCCTATGCCGCAGGAACGCACAGCCTTTTTATGGTCAGCGATGAGGGGAAACTCTATGAATTCAGAGCGGTCTTTACGGACAGAATAGAGACACTGAAACCTGTCAGAGCAGGCAAACTTCGCAAGAAGAACGGAAAGAAATTCAAAAAATGGCGTCGTGACAGTGAAGGGATGACCCTGGATGGCCGGGGGCATCTTCTGATCTCCTTTGAAGAAAAACCGAAGATAGGGTGGTTTCATAAAAATTCGGCAAAGTACGGACGGTTGATCAAAACATATACACTTCCCGGAAAACTGCGCAGTATGAAGAACTTTCGCAGCAAGAACAAAGAACTTGAGGCTCTTGCCTGGCATCCACGCTACGGTATACTCACTGCTTCGGAGTGGCCGATCAAGCAAGATAAGAAGAAACGGCAGACGATCTATTCACTCAAAGGCAGGGAGTGGCATTTCAGGGCAGAGCCTGAAGGCAACAGTGCCATCTCAGCCATCGAGGTGATGGATGACGGGAATATTCTGGTACTCGAACGTTCCTTCACCGGATTGCTGAATCCTTTTGTCGTGACACTGAAAAAGGTCTATTTGCATCATTGTAAAAAAGGGATGTGCAGGACGAAAGTACTGCTGAAGATGAATTCCCATAAAGGGTGGGGTGTAGATAATTTTGAGGGGCTTGCCAAAGTAGGTAAAAGGCGTTATGTCATGATCAGTGATGACAATGACAATTTTTACCAAAAAACATTACTGATCTATTTTGAGGTGAAAGAGTGATGAAACCTTTTTTCTATGCCGTGTTGACGGTACTTTTGGCGGCCATGCTCTTCTTTGGGGCGAAGTCTTATGGCGAAGCAAAGGCTTATGAAACAGCGACAAAGCAGCTTATCGAGCAGATGAGTGCCAAAAAACTGGCGAAGTTCCAGCTTAGGGAGTTGGCCGAGACCTTCTCTTTGGGTTTTTACAAAAATAAAAAAAGAAAAATGCTTGAAGTACTCAGAAAAGAACAGGAGAGACATAAAGAACAAAGTCGAAAGTATGCACTGTTTGCACTGTTGCCTTTGCTGGGTATACTGTTGGGTTATTTTGCCGTATCTTTGCGGGCATTTACCTTTTTTGGTGCAGCGGGCGCCCTGATCAGTCTGATCTTCGGGCTGATCACTCCTGTGATGATGGTGACGATCCATAAAGAGGTTGAATATCTTGGTGATGTGGTGCTCTCGTTCGAGTCGAAAGGAGTAGTAGGATCCATTGCCAAGCTTTTTGAAAATGGTGATACAGTGGTCGCGATGGTCATTCTGCTTTTTTCCGTACTGATCCCCCTGCTTAAAATAGTCGCGATGCTTTTTGTCTCTGTATTCAGGGACACAGGTTTCGCACATGGTATTGTGAAGTTCTTTAAAATGATAGGAAAGTGGTCAATGGTCGATGTCTTTGTCGTGGCGACTTTCCTTGTTTATTTGACGGTGAACAAAGGAGAGGTGAGCCGGGCTGAAGTAGAGGTAGGGCTCTATTTCTTTCTGGCTTATGTTATAGTCTCCATGCTGGTGAGCCTGAGTGCAGACAGGATGCTGCACTCAAGCAAAACGTAAAAAGGCTAGATGACTATTTCTACGTCGTTATGGTCCTGGAAACATTTAAAGAGTCGGTCTCTCTCCTCCTGGCTCTCTACGATGCAGCTTGCATTGTAGGTATGGAACTTTCCTGTTTTTGACGAATTGCCTACGGAGCAAAGATGTTCTTTGTCTCCCATGACCTCTTTGATACAGGCTTTAAGATCTTCTTTATCCCGTCCAATGATCTTGAAACCCCAGTTTGTGGGATATTCTATTTTTGGTTTTTCCTGTGTGTTGCTGTCTACAATCATAGATACTCCTTGGCCGTATGAACCGGTTTTTATATATTATAGTTATTTTTGGAGAAACTGAATGCAACCTATGTTGCATCAGTCTCTGTTGAATTCTCCGGATTTTCCGCCGCTTTTGTGTTCAAGCTGTACATTTCGAATGATCATCCCTTTATCGATCGCTTTGAGCATATCATAAATAGTCAACAGACCTACGCTGACACCGGTCAGCGCTTCCATTTCCACACCGGTCTGTCCATGCAGTTTGGCTGTGACGGTCAATTTGAACCCCGGAAGTTCGGGAAGCTCTTCAATATCTGTTTTAACAGAAGTAAGCATCAGGGGATGGCACATGGGAATGAGCGTTGAAGTCTGCTTTGTTCCCTGAATAGCTGCGATGACCGCGGTCTGAAGTACCGGCCCCTTTTTGGCTGTATTGGAAACAACGGCATCGAATGCCGTTTGTCCTACTGCTATGATGCCGCTTGCAGTGGCGATACGTGTGGTGTTGTCTTTGTCCGAAACATCGACCATTTTGGGTTTGTTCTGTTCGTCAAGGTGTGTAAGATTCACTCTGCTTCCTTCATCCCGGGTCATCCGGGTTCATTTTTGGTATTTTATCACAGCAGTACTTCTATGCAGATACGGCAGGAATGACGTAGATAAGG
>JALSTF010000154.1 GCA_026983895.1 Sulfurovum sp. | reverse complement strand
ATCCCGGCGACACGCGGTGAACTGGTTTCTGTCTATGCAACGCTCAAAGAGGATATCGATCCGCTTGAAATATTGAAGAAGCAGTATGAAAATGACAGATTTATCCGTATCAGAGAAAAACCTGTCGATATCAAGAGTACGGCAGGCACCCATTTCTGCGATATTTTCGCAGCGAGGAACGGCAATGCGCTTTTCGTGAATTCGGCCATCGACAATCTGCTGCGGGGTGCAAGTTCACAGGCACTGGTTGCAGCAAATTTGATGTGCGGATTTGATGAGGGGATGGGGATCCCCGTCATTGCTTATGTTCCGTAATGGCAATGGGAATGTATTTCGTTTTTTCTAAAAAATGAAGAGCGAAACAGGGCCTCGAATGGGTTAATGGCGGTTTGAATAAAGGAACAAAAAGCGGTTTGAACAAAGGAACAAAAAATTGATGTATTCAATAAAAGAAAACGCACTTTTCATCGCTGATTCCCACTACCCTCATCACGGTGATGCTTTTCTGACCCTTTTGCAAAAAATAGATAGCGGAGAGATCGAAACGCCGCAGCTCTTTCTGATGGGGGACAACTTCGACCTTCTTTTCGGATACAACGATTACATACAAACCTTCTCCTCAGAAGCGATCTGCCTGCTTCAACGTCTTTCAAAGAAGCTGGAGATCCACTATTTTGAAGGCAACCATGATTTTTGCCTGAAAGAGATTTTTCCCAATATACATGTTTACAGCAGGGCGGAACAGCCTTGCTACTTTGATTTGAACGGGAAAAAGGCAGGTCTTTCGCACGGCGACAGGTATGCGGCGGGGTTGGGTTATGGACTTTACTGCAGGATACTGCGTTCAAAAACAACGCTGAGCCTGTTAAAACCCTGGGAAAAAACCATTATCGATCACCGAATGGAAGCACTTTCCAAAAAACACATCTGCCGTACCTTCACTGACTTTGAAACACGTGCAGATGCGATCGTTGCACATTACAGCGGAGCCGCATTGGTGATCGAAGGGCATTACCATCAGGCACGGATGATAGGCAACTATATATCCCTGCCTTCTCTCGCCTGTCAGGGTCAGGTCGCTGTCGTCAAAGACGGTACATTTGTTTTTGAAAAGCCTGAAATGCTTGAAAAACGATCATCCAAAGGAGCATCACATGTCTGACAAACCAGTACGAAATACACCCGATTATGATTTTGATATCATCACTCTTCTCAAAGAGGGGTTCACAAGAATAGAGGGGGTCAAAGGGCTTTTCTTTTCCGCTTTTGCCGTCTATGTGGTCATTGCCATGATCCTGCAAACCGTTTTAGCTGTTTTCTTTCCTTTGCAGACTGCATCAGGAGAGGAAAATCTTCTGAATCAGCAGATCGTTACGATCCTGAGTTATCCTGTACTTATGCCTATTTTGGCTGGTATCATCATGCTTGCGATCCAATACACACGCGGGGAGAAACTGGAGATCAAATCGATCTTCACTTATTATTCTATGACCTGGACACTGGCACTGGCGGCCCTTTTGGTCTACCTGCTGACTCTGCTGGGCATAGTGTTCTTTGTTTTGCCGGGGATCTACCTGAGTGTGGCCTATCTTTTTACCCTTCCTCTTATTGCAGATAAACACATGCCTGTATGGGACGCCATGGAACTTTCAAGAAAGACCGTGACACGTCACTGGTTCAAAGTCTTTGGGCTGGTATTGATTTTGGGGATGCTGTTGTTTGGAGGTATCCTGACACTCGGTATCGGCTTGATCTGGGCTGTACCGGTACTTTTTGTGACGCTTTACGGATTGCTTTATACAGCTATATTTGATGAGGAAACATCGTTTAACCAATAAGGTCCGAACAGAGGTCAAAACGGTTGTGCGTCATCAAGTGTACTTTTCCGTGAAACTTCATTACATCGTCAAAAAGTGTTTTTGAGAGGGCAAAGCCGATTTCCTGTTCTTTCTCTTCTCCGTCCATCGCGGCAAGGTTCATCTCATCGATGATCGCTTTGGGAACGGAGATGCCCGGTACTTTGTCATCGATGAAATTTGCCGTCCTCGCCCTGACTATGGGGAACTGTCCGAGAACAAGCTGCGCCTCTTTTGCCGTTTCCCTGACACTTATTTCCTTGGCTTCCTCAAAAAGTGCCAGGAGTTCCTGTGCATTTTTCATATCGTAGACAGGTTGTGTGATAATGGCACGGGCTCCGTAGTTAAGCTTCTTGACCATCCGCTTTTGCAGTTTTTTCATATCTTTGGCATAGGCATTGCTGACTGCGAACGGATAGATGGGTTTGGGGGAAGGATGCAGTGCCTTGTTGGAATAGTCCACACCATTGTTCAAGTGGTAGATGATGCTTAAAAGCAGCGTAGAGTCGCGTTCGAGTACGCCTTTGACCTCGGGCTGGTCGGAATATTTTGCCGGGTCCCCTGTCAGCGCGAGTATGCAGCGCAGGTCAAAGTCGTTGGCCCCGAGCAGCGTAGACTGCAATGAGAGTTTGTTCTTGTCCCTCATACTCATGGTGGCAATGACAGGCTTGTCAAAGGTCTGCTGAAGTTTGATGGCGGAGAGTACTCCGCTCATCTTCAGTTTGGCCAGAGGGTTGTCGGTGCAGGAAAATCCGCTGACTTTTTCATGGAGTTTGTGTTTTTCAATATCTGCAATGATCGCATCAAGAGAGGCACCATGGGGAGGATTGACCTCGACAGTGATGAATTTTTTGGTTTGGGTACAGAGAAAGTCACAGAATTTTTCAAACATAAATGATACTCTTTTTGTTAAATTGGCTATAATTCTACCAAAATAATGCATAGAGGTATCTATTAATGTCCAAACTGGCTGTATTTGATTTTGATTCCACACTGATGGATGGCGAGACCATCGACTTTCTGGCAAAACCGCTGGGCCTTGAGGAGCAGGTAGCTGCTATCACTGAACGTGCCATGGCCGGGGAACTGGACTTCTTCAAGTCACTGGTGGCCAGAGTAGCTTTGCTTGAAGGACTGGGAAAAGGGAAGGTTGATGCCATCTGTGCCGATCTGCCGATGATGCCGGGAGCCGAAGAAACGGTCAAAGGACTCAAAGAAAAAGGCTATACGGTAGTCTGCTTTTCCGGCGGGTTCAGGAACGCTACGAAACCTGCCTGTGAACGTTTGGGGATAGACGCGGACTTCTCGAACTTTCTGCACGATGAGAACGGTATCCTCACCGGCAGGGTAGGGGGAGAGATGATGTACTCCGAAGCCAAAGGAGACATGATCGTCCGTATGCAGAAACTTCTTGGCATAGGACGTGAAGACACACTTGTCGTAGGCGACGGTGCCAATGACTTGAGTATGTTCGCCCATGCCGATACCCGTGTGGCATTCTGTGCCAAGCCCGTTCTCAAAGAGGCAGCGACACATTGTGTAGATGTGAAGGATCTGAGGGAGATTCTCACAATCGTGTGATGATCTGTGTAACGTACATTCTCTCGAATGGCGCATAGTTATCATGTTACAAACTCCTTTATATCGTTTTTAAATCTTTGAATTAACTCTTTTTCTCCTGTATTAGAAAAGCAATACAAATCATTTTAATAGTATAAAGTAATAATTATAAAGAAATTTAAATTACTACTAGAAAATAATTATTATCTAAGTCACTTTGCCCTATACTTCTTAATGGAAAAAAATTATCCATACAAAATGATAAGGAGGCTGAAATGGCAGTTCGTGGAAATTCGATCATCAAAGGTATAGAGATTGATGAGATCGTGAGACTTTTGAACAGGGCTTATGCAGATGAGTGGTTGGCTTATTACCAATACTTTATAGAAGCCAAAGTGATTAAAGGGATTATGAAAGATGCGGCTATCGCAGAACTGAACCAGCATGCGACAGATGAACTGAGGCATGCTAATATGATAGCTGAGCGGATTTTGCAATTGGGAGGTACACCGCTTCTCAATCCAAAAGAGTGGTTCGAGCATACCAACTGCGGATATGAAGAGCCGGGAAGGTTCGATGTAGTAGCAATACTCCAGGATTCCATCAAGGGTGAACAGTGCGCGATCAGTACCTATTCTGAAATCGCGGATATCGTGAAAGACAAGGATATCGTTACATACAACATAGTGAATCAGATATTGGCGGATGAGGTGGAGCACGAAGAGGATCTTCAGGCACTGCATGACGATATCACCGAATTTATCGAGGATATCAGAATAAATATAAACTAAGGATCGAAAATGAAAAAGATAGACTTGACCACAGCGAACGGAAGAAAAGTAAATGATAATCAAAATTCATTGACAGCAGGTCCCCGAGGGCCGGTGCTGATGCAGGATGTATATCTTCAGGAGAAACTGGCGCACTTTGACAGAGAAGAAATTCCTGAAAGAATCGTGCATGCAAAGGGTGCAGGCGCTCATGGTATCTTTACAGTAACAAATGATATCACCCAATATACCAAAGCAGGTATTTTTTCTGAAGTAGGCAAGCAGACCCGAACATTTACACGGTTTTCAACCGTCGGAGGTGAACGGGGATCGGCAGATACAGCAAGGGATCCCAGAGGTTTTGCCACGAAGTTCTATACCGATGAGGGCAACTGGGACCTGGTAGGCAATAATACACCGGTCTTTTTCATAAGAGACCCGCTGAAGTTCCCGGATTTTATCCATACACAAAAAAGAATGCCCGACAGCAATCTGAAGTCAGACAATATGATGTGGGATTTCTGGTCAAAGTCACCTGAATCCCTGCATCAGATCACAACGCTTTTTTCCAACCGCGGAACACCGGACGGATATCGCCACATGAACGGATACAGTTCGCATACTTACAGTTTCATCAATGCAAACAATGAGCGGTTCTGGGTGAAGTTCCACCTCAAAACCATGCAGGGGATCAAAAACCTTTCAGCAGAGGAGGCAACAAAGCTGGCAGGAACAAACCCTGATTATGCCACAGAAGATCTTTTTTTAGCTATTAAAAATGGTGATTTTCCTTCATGGAAAGTGCATGTACAGATCATGCCGGAAGTGGAGGCCGAGCGTTACGCCATCAATCCTTTCGATGTGACAAAAGTGTGGCCTCATGGGGATTACCCGCTGATAGAAGTTGGGCTTTTGGAGCTTAACAAAAATCCAAAAAACTATTTCAACGAAGTAGAGCAGGCAGCCTTTTCTCCGTCAAATAAAGTACCCGGGATCGGACTTTCCCCTGACAAGATGCTTCAGGGCCGCCTGTTCTCGTATCCGGATACGCAAAGATACAGACTGGGTGTCAACTATAATGCCCTGCCTATCAATAAACCGGATGTTGAAGTGAACAATGGCTTTAGAAACGGTGCCATGCGTTTTGATGACAATGGTGGAGACAGTGTAAACTATGAGCCAAGCCATTACAGCGTACCGACTGAGTCACCGGAACTTGCAGAACCGCCGTTAAAGATAAGCGGTGATGCAGATCGTTATGCCTATGACAGTGACGAGAACAGTGATTTTGTACAAGCCGGGAATCTTTATCGCGTGCTTAGTGAAGGCGAAAGAAAAGATCTGATCGCAAATATTGCTGGAAGTCTTGGAAAAGCTGAAAAAGAGATTCAGGATCTGCAGATATCGCATTTTAAAAAGGCTGATACAGAGTATGGAGAGAGAGTAGAAAAAGCGCTTCAAAATTCTTGACAAAAAAATGAGAAAGCATTTGTTCTCTTGTCCCTAAGCTGGAGCTTGGAAACTAGGGAACAAATAATGAAGGCAGTGCAGGTCTGCAAGCAGGCAAATGCTATACTTCCATAAAAACATCAGCGAAGGAAGTTTATGCAGGATAGATGCAGCATCAGAGGGATCATCCATCAGCTTCTTCAATACAGAAAACAACTTATATTAGGTAATATCATTGCTGTCTCCGCCACGCTTCTGGTAGTGATCATCCCGCTCTTTATTCCTATCATTGTCGATGAGCTTCTGCTGGGGAAAGACCATCATTTTATCTCCTGGATCTCTGAACATATCTGGACTACAGATACCAAAGGGTATGTGCTTGGGATCCTGGCGTTTATCCTGCTGCTTCGGCTGCTAAGTACCTTTCTGTCGGTACTGCAAACGAAGATATTTGTTTCCATATCAAAAAATATTACCTATAGAATGAGGGTATCACTGCTGGAACACCTCAAAGCGGTTTCTCTCAAAGAGTATGAAATGATGCGGGTAGGGGCAGTGACCTCCAAACTGGTGACCGATGTGGAGACCATCGACGGCTTCGTTTCCACGACCATCTCCAAACTGATCGTCTCTTCGCTCATTCTTGTCTTCTCCTCTGTCGTTCTGCTCTGGATCCACTGGCAACTGGCACTTTTCATTTTATTGACCAATCCCATCGTTGTGCTTTTTACTGTCAAGCTCTCCCGCAACATAGGCAAACTCAAAAAGGAAGAGAACAGGGCTATTGAACTTTTTCAGTCCAGCCTGAATGAGACACTGGAGCTTTTTCATCAGATACGCGCAGCGAATAAAGAGGGATATTTTTTCAAACAAAGCGTGAACAAAGCCAGAGAACTCAAAGAACACTCGGTCAATTACGGCTACAAGAGCGATGCCGCTATGAAACTCTCTTATCTGATCTTTCTTTCCGGTTACGAGATTTTCAGGGCGGTCAGTATTTTGGCTGTTGCCTACAGTGATTTGAGTGTAGGACTGATGCTTGCCATCTTCTCTTACCTCTGGGTGATGGTCTCGCCGACACAGGATATTATCAACTTCCAGTATGTGCTTGCTACGGCAAAGGCGGCGTGTAAACGGATCAACTCTGTTTTTGAGATGGAACAGGAGCCCATTGTGAAAGAATCACGTGATCCTTTTGACCAGTGCAGTGCCATAGACATCAAAGTACAGGACCTCTCTTTCGCATACAGGAAAGCGCAGTATATATTAGAAAATATCAATATGTACATCAAGGCTGGTTCCAAAGTGGCCATTGTCGGTGCCAGCGGGAGCGGAAAGACGACATTGGCCAATATTATGGTCGGCTTCTATCCTTTGGAAGAGGGAGAGATCTACTACGGTGGTATCTCAAACAGGGCGTTGAAACTTTCAACCATTCGTGAAAATATTTACCTTATCTTGCAACACCCTAAACTCTTTAATGATACAATGTTATTCAATCTTACGTTGGGTGATGCGTACAGCCCCGAAGCGATTGAACAAGCACTGCATATTGCACAGCTTGATGATGTCGTGGAGCATCTGGAGAATGGGCTTGATACCCTGGTCGGAAAAGACGGCATCAAACTGAGCGGAGGACAGCGGCAGCGTGTGGCCATAGCCAGAATGGTCCTTGCAGACCCCAAACTGGTGATCTTCGATGAGTCGACCTCAGCGCTGGATGTACATACGGAAGCAAAGCTTTTCGAGGCTTTGCATGATTTTCTCAGGGAAAAAACGGTGATCACTATCGCACACAGGCTCAGCACCATCAAAAGTGCCGAGTTCATCTATGTGCTCGAAGACGGCAGTGTCGTCGACAGCGGTACGCCCAAAGCATTGCTGGAGAAGGATGAGAGCTATTTCAGCTCGATGATATAAATGAAGCGTTGAGCGTTGAGCGTTGAGAGAACAAAGTGTTCACTCTTCACTCTTTACTTTGCACTCTTCACTTCAATTCCAAAGGAATTGAATGGATATGATACAGGCGGTGATCATCGGGATCATTGAAGGTTTTACGGAGTTTTTGCCCATCTCCTCAACAGGGCATATGATCGTTGCATCGAAGTTTCTCGGGGTTGCCGAAACCGATCTGACCAAAGCATATGAAGTCATCATACAGTTCGCTGCTATCTTGGCTGTCATGCTTATTTACAGAGAAAAGATCACGTTTAAGAAGATCGACCTCTGGATGAAACTTCTCTTCGCATTTCTTCCTCTTGCCATTGTCGGTTTTATTTTCAAAGATCAGATCAAAACCCTTTTTAACGTACAGACCGTAGCATGGATGTTCATCATCGGCGGTATTGTCTTTCTTGTGGTGGAATATTTTTACAAGGAGAAAGAGACGCATGTCAAAGATGTGGAAAAGGTCACATGGGTACAGGCCTGGTGGGTCGGCTTTGCGCAGATCTTCTCTCTGGTGCCGGGTACGAGCAGGGCAGGGGCAACGATCATAGGCGGCCTTCTTTCGGGGTTGGACAGAAAAACATCGGCTGAATTCTCTTTTCTGCTTGCTATTCCGGTCATGGCAGCCGTCAGCGGATACGACCTGTTGAAACATTATCAGGACTTTGCCAATGCGAACTGGGGAGCCTTTTTGGTCGGTTTCATCGTGGCATTCGCTGTAGCGTATGGTACCATCAAACTTTTTCTGGCATTTTTGCAGCGTTTTACCTTTGTACCGTTCGGTATCTACCGGATCATTTTTGGGGTGATTTTATTGATGATTATATGACACTGTATCACGTAGGCTGGGTTCACCCACCATTGCATACATATACAAGGGCAAATTGATAAAAAGTGGATAAAACCACCCTGCACGACGTGTGTGAATCATGAAGGCAGTTGCCCCAGTATTTGGGTTTATAGAGCCTCCTGTCGGGAGGCTCCATTAAGTTCAAAAACATTTTTGGACAAATCTATGATGAAGGGGCGGGCCGCTGTGCCTGTCCAAAGGAAAAAAATGAAATTCAATCAATTCAATTTTCACCGAGACATATCCAAAGGGGTGAAGATAGCAGGGTTTAAGGAACCAAGTCCTATCCAGGAAATGGCCATACCTATCATCGAAAGCGGAAAAGACCTGGTAGGCCAGGCCCATACAGGTACGGGGAAAACGGCGGCCTTTGGACTGCCTATGATGGACAAGCTTGCCAAAGGCGAGATAGAACGGGCACTGGTCATTACGCCTACGAGAGAATTGGCAACACAGGTCGCCGATGAACTGTATCATCTAGGACGTTTTGCCGGTATCAGGACATTGACAGTGTACGGCGGTGTAGGTTACGGAAGGCAGATAGCCCTTATCCACAAGGGAGTGCAGATCGTCGTAGCCACACCGGGCCGGCTCAAAGACCTTTACAGAAAAGGCAAGATCGACGTGCTCAACCCTGAGATCGTTGTACTGGATGAAGCAGATGAAATGCTCGATATGGGTTTCCTTGACGAGATCAAAGAGATCTTCGAATATATTCCTCAGAACAGACAGACACTGCTTTTCTCGGCAACCATGCCCGAACCCATCAAAGAACTTGCGAACCATATCCTGTACCAGCCTGAATTCATTTCAGTCGTAGGGGATGAGGAAACGACCAACAATGTCATTGAACAGCGCTATTATGTCATTAATGAAAATCAGCGGGACGAGGCGATCGTCAAACTGCTGGAGACGGAAGATACCAACAAATGTATCATTTTCTGCCGAATGAAACGCGAAGTGGACAGACTGGCAGAATACCTTCAGGCATTGGGCTTTAATGCGTCAGGACTGCACGGGGACCTTGAACAGCAGGAGCGGGAAGTGGTCATCAAAGCCTACAGGAGAGGGGAAGTAAAGATCATGGTCGCTACCGATGTGGCTGCACGGGGTCTTGATGTCAAGGATGTGACCCATGTCTTCAACTATCATATTCCTTTCGATCCCCAATCCTATGTCCACCGTATCGGGCGTACAGGAAGGGCAGGGAAGAGCGGACAGGCGATCACTCTGGTCACGACCGAGGAATTCCGGGAACTTCAGCGTATTCAGAAAGAAGTGGGTGCCGATATGCATCTGGCCATACTTGAGGGGGGTGAAGGACTGGATGATTCAAGCCTTGAATACCTTGCCGATCAGATACGCGATATGCCAATACACAGTGAAGCGGGCAAGATGCTGGACTATCTTGGAAATATTGACCGGGAACTGCTTCTTGAAAAGCTTGTTTCCTGTTTCATCGAGAAAGAGCAGCAGCATATCGGTTCTCAGATCGGTTTCGACCAGGATACGGTCGATTCGATGATGCAGGAGTACGGCAACGAGAAGAAAGCAAGCAAAAGCAATCATCGCAGAAGAAAGAGAAGATAAGCGGATGTACGCTTGGGTGTGTAAAAACAAACAGGCTAATAACAATTATAAAATAAAGCAAAGAGAATCGTTGTTTTTTAACAAACAGCAAGCAAAACTGTTTTAAAATTTGTAATCAACAATGAGAAAGGTGTCCGTATGGAATTTAACTTAGTGGGTGAAGGCCTCAAATTCATGGTATTGGGGATGTTGATCGTATTTGTATTCCTGATCGTCCTGGTACAGGTGATGAAACTCCAGGCCATGATAATCAACAAATACTTTCCCGAAAAGGAACCACCGGCAGCTCCCGCTCCGGTCACGGGAGACAGCGACGAAGAGTCTCGTCGTACGGCAGCGATCATTGCTGCAGTTACAGAATTTCGAAAAAATAAATGATGACAATCAATGAAGCAAGGTGGTTTAAATGGCTAAAAAATATATAGATGTAATGGATACGACGTTCAGGGACGGTTTTCAGTCCGTCTTTGGCGGCCGTGTACTGATGGATGATTTCTTCCCGGCGGTGGAAGCAGCAAAAAAAGCGGGGATCACACACTTTGAATTCGGCGGCGGGGCACGTTTCCAGTCGCTTTACTTCTATTTGCAGGAAGATGCCTTCAAAATGATGGACGGTTTCAGAGAGATCGTAGGTCCCGATGCGAACCTTCAGGTGCTTTCGCGCGGGATCAATACGGTGATGCTCGACACGGGAAGCCGTGAAATGATCGACCTTTTCGCAAAGATGTTCGCGAAACACGGTACCACAACGGTACGTAACTTCGATGCTCTCAATGATGTCCATAATCTTGAGTATTCCGCACAGTGCATCAAAAAACACGGTATGAACCATGAAGTGGTCGTGACCATGATGGACCTCCCCCCCGGATGCAAAGGTGCGCATGATGTGCCTTTTTATGAAAAAACACTGAGAAATATCCTTGACAGCGGTATCGTATTCGATTCTGTATGTTTCAAGGATGCTTCTGGTACGGCGAACCCGCACAAAGTCTATGAAACGATCGCTATGGCAAGAAATCTTCTGGGTGACAGCGTGCATTTGAGACTGCATACCCATGAAACAGCAGGTGTGTCGGTCGCTTCCTATCTTGCAGCACTGGAGGCGGGCGCGAATGGTATCGATATGGCAGCTTCACCTGTGAGCGGG
>JALSTF010000153.1 GCA_026983895.1 Sulfurovum sp. | reverse complement strand
TCTTCCACTTCTTGCAATGTAGAATGCTTCTTTGAGAATACGGGGAAGTTCTTCAAGCGTACGTACCAGGAAGTTATGCTTGGTACACGGTCTTGAGATACCCACGGCATCGATCTCCTGGAAACCGTCCGTACCGATCAGTGAAAGCGGTACCTGCCCCGAAATAACGACCATAGGGATAGAATCCATATAGGCTGTTGCCAGGCCGGTCACAGCATTGGTAAACCCCGGCCCGGATGTGACCATCGCAACCCCTACCTCTCCGGTCGCTCTCGCATATCCGTCCGCTGCATGTACGGCTGCCTGCTCATGACGGTTGAGAATATGTTCAAAACCGTCCTGTTTGTAAATTTCATCATAAACATGCATGATCGCTCCGCCAGGGTAACCGAAAACTGTCTTGACACCCTCTGCGATAATCGCCTCACACACCATTTGTGCACCACTCATCTGCATGACTACACACTCCAATAATTTTTTCTGATTATATCAAAATAATATTAGAGAGTATGCCATGGAGAATAAAATAAGAGATAAATACTCTTATAAATTGATCAAAATCATTTAAATGATACAGTATTTTGCGTATACTTTTCCCATGATGGATTTTACGAAGCCTATAGAGATATCAGACCGTATTTACTGGGTGGGAATGTATCTGGAGAATGATCCGTTCCAGTGCCACCCCTACTTTATCGAGAATGGGGACGCATCTGTCCTGATAGATCCCGGCTCCATGCTGGAATTTGATGCCGTGGTCAAAAAGGTCAATGCCGTCTCCGACATGGCACGGATCAAATATATCATTCTGCATCATCAGGACCCTGACCTGGCTGCTTCCGTACCGGAGATGGAAAAACGCATCAATCGAAAAGACCTGCGTATTGTCACACACAGCAGAATGGTACCATTGGTCAAACACTATCTGATACAGGCGGAGTATTACGAGATAGACAAACATAACCATCGGCTTCAGGACGGCGGCCTCCGCCTGCAGTTTGTTACAACACCCTACTGTCATTCCCCCGGGGCATTCGTCACTTATGAACCTGCTACCAAAACCCTCTTTTCCGGAGATATCTTCGGGGGAATAGAAGAATCATGGGAATTTTATGCGGAAGATGACTATTTTGAAAAGGCGAAGCAGTTTCATGCCGAATATATGCCAAGCAGGGATATATTCAATTACTCCCTCTCCAAAATAGAAGCGCTGGATATGAACCTCATCGCCCCGCAGCATGGATCGATCATCCGAAAAGAGAAGATCGAACCGCTGATTGAACAGATGAAAGCACTGGAGTGCGGGCTTTATATTGAGCAGGGCTACAAGGATCGGCTTATACATACGATTGAGGAACTACAGGCCAAGGACCTTGCCCTGCGTGCTTCGCTTCAGGAGATAAAGATGAAAGAGGAGCTTCTTTTCCAGAAAACAAAAATGGCAGATATGGGTGAAATGATCGCCAATATCGCGCACCAGTGGCGCCAGCCTCTTGCTGTAAACAATACACTGATCTCTATCCTCAAAGAAAAAAGCCAGATGGATATGCTGCAAAGCAGCGAACTTTCTGCCAAACTCAAAGAGATGGAACATAATATACAGTATATGTCCAGGACCATCGATGACTTTATGCAATTCTATCATCCGCGCAAAGAGAAATCACATTTCCATGTCTATACCGTCGTTGAGCATGCGTTGGAGATCACACGTTCCATGATGGGAAAATCCGGTATCTCCCTCACTTTCAGAAACGACCCTGTACTCTCTGTCGAAGGGTATATGAACGAATATATGCAGGTACTCATCTCCCTGTTGAATAATGCAAGGGATATCCTTCTCAAACGAAAGATAAAAGAACCAGCCATTCATATCTCTCTTTATCTGTCGGGAGACGATGTCCTGCTCCAGATAGAGGATAATGCGGGAGGAGTGGAGGAGGAGAATATGCCTCGTATTTTTGATCCCTACTTTACCACCAAACACAAAGCACTCGGTACAGGTCTTGGACTTTATACTTCCAAGATGATCATTGAAAAGAACATGAACGGTACACTGTCCGTTGCCAATACCCGTGAAGGGGCACAGTTCACCATTACCATGGAGCAAAGCAATGCAGACTTATCCCATAAGTGACATCAGTATCCTGATCGCTGAAGACGAAAGAGATCTCCTTGATTCCATGTCAGAATATCTGAATCTCTTTTTTAAGACCGTACATAAAGCCAAAGATGGGGCAGAGGCTTACCGGACCTATCTGAAACATCATCCGGATATTATTATCGCTGACATCAATATGCCCCGTCTGGACGGTCTCTCCATGATAGAGAAGATACGTGAGAACGATCTCTCCACGAAGATCATCATCACTTCGGCACATTCGGACAAAGAAAAACTGATGCAGGCGATAGAACTGCATCTTGTCAAATACCTTATCAAACCCGTACAGAGCGATACCTTGAAAACACTTCTTTTCTCACTCGTTGACGCACTGCGTTGCGGAAAGCATATGATCGATCTTGGAGAATCTTTTCAGTGGGACAAGCAGAAAAAAAGAATGCTGTACAAAGGAGAGGAAGCAGTGATCAATCCCAAAGAACAAAAAGTACTGGAACTTTTCTTCAGCCATCCGAACCAGGCCGTTTCCGTGCTCGATATTTTCAACTCTTTCAATGAAGACCAGCCCAACAAGGACTTTTCTTCTTATGCGGTTACCTCCCTCATGAAGCGCTTGAGACAGAAACTTCCAAAAGGAACCATTAAAAACAGCTATGGCGTCGGCTATATTTTACACCTAAAAAATCATTTTGACAAAGTTTGACAAAGTATTGTTCTATAATACTTTTTAAGAGGTGGGATCAAGTATATCTCCCCCCCCTTGTATGATATACTTGCACCTCTAAATTGCCACACTGACCATTTGAATATGGATCTGAAATTTTACAGACTCTATTCTTCGTTCCTTTAGTTGATTTCGGAAAGTGTGGAGATTTTACCGGCAGCCTTCCAAGGCCACACCCTCGCGCAGACCGTCGTCGATCACTACGCACCTTTCACATTCAACAATAGTGTAAAGTTGTTTGAAAATAAGAATACCCGCAGCGATAAGGTCGCTTCTGCCTGTACCAACCATCTCTTCACGCGCTTCAAAAGGCAAAGCAAGCAACTTTTGCAGGTAGATATCCAGTTCATTCTTTGCAAGTATCGTACCATTGATCTTTTTTGCATCATAGGTCTCATAATTCTGACCCAGTTTCATAGCCGCAACAGTAGTCGGTGTTCCCGCCGTAGCGATGAAAGCATCCACCGGCCCTCTGGTCGCGTATATTTGGGCACAGAACATCTGCATCCCCAGCATTTCCTGCACAAGTGCCTTTTTAATGGCGTCAAGCGTTTCGTAACGCTGTGCAATAGTGACGATCCCTACAGGAAAACTTTTGGAAAACGTTTCATTACCGTAACGGAAGATCAGTTCTGTTGAACCGCCGCCGATATCTGCCAGTACAAAGCATTTCGCGCTATGATGCAGTTTTTCAAGCCTGTGCCCAACAGCCAGAAGTGTCAGTTTGGCTTCCTCCTCCCCGGAAATGATCCTGAAAAAAATTCCCGTTTCTTTCCCTATACGTTCCAATACCGCTTCTTTATTGGCTGCCTGCCTCAGCGCTTCAGTCGTGACCGCTTTCACTGTGGCATGAGAAAAATCGATCTTCTTCTGTGCTTCTTTGATAGCATAAATGACACGGTCTACCGCTTCATGATGGATCACACCTGTACGCTCCAGCATATCCGCCGTTTTTACGATCTTCTCATACGCTGCAACAAATCTGCCGCTTTGGCAATCAAGTTTTACGACACGCAGCGTATTGGATCCCAGGTCGATGGCTATGACATTCTGTTTCATTGGTCCTCTCTGTCTATGGTGGATCAATCCACCCTACCTTTCATGTGATTGTATAGCGATCAGTGCTCTTCTTTAAAAGCGAAACCGCCCTCTTGGAGCTTTTTTCGGATGAGCTCCTGATGCTCTTCCCCTTTGGTTTCCAAAGCAACGGAGACATGGGCATCTCCAAATTCAAGATCAATAGAAGTTCTGTCATAGCCTATCTGCACAATGTTCGCACCTACATCTGTGAGTATCTGTGTAAAGGACTGGAGAGCTCCGGGTTTGTCCATCAGAGTGACCATCAGTTTCATTTTTCGTGCCGATTTCATTAAACCTTTTTCAATGATAAGGGAGAGCATCGTTACATCAATATTCCCGCCGCTGAGTACGATCCCTACTTTAGAGCCTTTGGGAAGATCGATCTTGCCATGGATCAATGCCGCTACACCGACCGATCCTGCCCCTTCGACCAATACTTTCTGTTTCTCAAGAAGGAAAAGGATAGCCGAAGCAATCTCATCTTCGCAGACAGACTCAAAACGGTCCACATACTTCAGGATGTATTCCAAAGTGACCGGAGAAGTGTCCCGCACGGCGATACCGTCTGCAATGGTCCGGACAGAGGTGGTATCCAAGGGCTGTTTGGCATCATAAGAGTTCTTCATGGCCGGTGCACCTTTGGCAGATACCGCTATGATCTTCATTTCGGGACGCAGCGTTTTTGCAGCCACTGACATACCGGAGATCAGTCCGCCGCCGCCGACAGGAACGATCATTGCATCAAGGTCCTCCACCTCTTCGAGCATTTCCAGTGTAATGGTCCCTTGTCCCGCCATCACCTCCTCATCGGTAAAAGGATGGACGAATGTCGTATTGTTCTCCTTTGCGAATGTCACCGCATAGGCATAAGCTTCATCGTAATTGCTGCCGTGGAGTATCACGTTCGCTCCGAACTCTTTGACCCCCTGTACTTTGGTCAAGGGAGTGGACTCCGGCATCACGATCGTTGCTTCAATACCAAAATGCTTCGCAGAAAAAGCAACACCCTGTGCATGATTCCCGGCACTTGCCGCTACAACCCCGCCCCTGTCTCCCTGCTCCACCAGTGATGCGATACGGTTGAAAGCCCCGCGCAGCTTAAATGCTCCGGTACGCTGAAGGTTCTCTTTTTTCAAATACACCTCATAACCGCTTATCTGGCTTAAAATAGGCGCATAGGAGAAAGGTGTTCTATGTGCCACGCCCTGCACTCTTTCATAGGCTGTTTGGATCTGCTGTAAATCTAACATTAATCTTTTCCTCATTATAATTGAAACGAATTATAACCAATAAAGGATAAATCATGGAGTGTGAATTCCCGACTGTCAACAGCAACCCCGATGAAATCAGAGAAATATTTGAAAACGTAAAGACCATTGCGGTCCTGGGACTCTCTCCCGATGAAACCAAAGCAAGCCACCGCGTGGCCAAATACCTCAAAGAAGTCGGATACAAGATCGTTCCTGTCTACCCGAAAGAGGAGACCATTCTTGGCGAAAAGGTTTACCGGTCACTTGCCGAGATCCCCTTTGAGGTCGACATGGTGGACATCTTCAGAAAACCTGCTGCTTTCGATGCCATTGCCGATGCCTGCATTGAACGAGGCGATATCAAAGTCTTCTGGGGTCAGCAGGGACTGGTCAACAATGCCGCCGCAGAAAAAGCAAGAAATGCAGGCATGACCGTAGTACAGAACCTCTGCGCGATGGTGGAGCACCGTCATTTGATGTAATCAGTCTCTTTTCCTTTCCAAAAATACCCCGCTCTCCACATGCTCGGTATGCGGGAACTGGTCGAAGATCGCTGCAGCGGTAACGGCATGGGTCTTTGTCAGGGTCTCCAGGTCTCTTGCCAGCGTTTCGGGGTTGCAGGAGATGTAAATGATCCTGTCGATGTTCGAAATGAGGCCTGTCGTGCCCGCATCGAGTCCGGCGCGCGGAGGGTCGACCAGGACCGTAGCGAAATCATAGGATGCCAGGTCGATCTCTTTGAGGCGCGTGAATGCACGCACACCGTTAAGCGCTTCTGTCATCTCCTCCGAAGCCAGCCTGGCGAAGGTGATATTCTCCACACCGTTAAGGGCGCAATTCTCCTGTGCAGCCTGAATGGAGCGTTTGGAGATCTCCGTTGCCAGCACCTTGTCAAAATAGTGTGAGAGCGGCAGCGTGAAGTTCCCCAGACCGCAATAGGCTTCAAGGAAATCCCCGCCGCCGCATTTTTTCGCCTGCGCGATCGCCCACTCTATCATTTTGACGTTCACCGCAGGGTTGGGCTGGGTGAACCCGCTCTCGTACTGCACATAATGCACATCCTTCCCGTCAATCAAAAGCGTTTCGGTCACGAACTCATCGGAGAGGACTACCTTCTGTTTCCGGCTCCGCCCCATCACCTTGCACTCAAGTGCCGCTTCAAGCGCTTTGGCCTCCTCGCTCCATGCTTCGTCAAGTTTTCTGTGGTAAAGCATCGTAACAAGGCACTCATCCGTCGTGGTAGCCAGGAATTCTACGGCAAAGAGTTTGTGTTTGAGCACCTGGGTTGAAGCATTGATCTTCTCCAGCATCTTCCACATTCTTTTTTCGATCGGCACGATGACCTTGGGGCACTCTGCTATGGTCACAGCCCCATTTTTCTGCATATTTCCCATCGCGTAGTCGCACCTGTCACCCTCATGCCAGATACGGAACTCTGCCCTTGCCCGGTAGTGTGAATCGGGAGAATCATCACGCTCAAGACTCCCTTTATAAAACGGAGAAAGCAAAGCAGAAACCCTTTCTTTTTTGGCTTGAAGCTGCTCTGCATAGCTTTGCTCGTAAAGACTGCAGGAACCGCAGCTTCCGAAATGTTTACATGTCATGGTGCACACCCTTAATTTCAATTCGATATAATCACGATAATTAGTTTATGCAATTCTATCCAAAAGGTTCAAAAAATGTCGATAAGTGTTGTTATCCTTGCTGCAGGCCAGGGAACACGTATGAAATCCACTCTGCCAAAAGTCCTTCACACCATCTCTGGCAAACCGATGCTCTTTCACGCGATCGATGCCGCCAGGCAGATCAGTGACGATATCGTCGTCGTACTCTACCATCAGGCCGAACGTATCCAGGAGCAGATCGAAACATGCTATGAAGGTATCCGCTTTCATATGCAGGATGCACAGCAGTTCCCCGGTACCGGCGGAGCGATGAAAGGGGTGCACACCAAACACAGCCGCACCCTCATTCTCAACGGCGATATGCCTCTCATCACCAAAGCGTCACTGGAGGCACTTACTTCAGGAAACGTGGCGATCAACATGTCTGTCATAGCGCTGGACGATCCCAGCGGCTACGGGCGCGTCATTATCGAAGAGGATAAAGTGCAGGAGATCGTAGAGCAAAAAGACTGCACCCCGCAGCAGCTCAAAGTCACCACGGTCAATGCGGGCATCTATGCGGTCGATACCGAAGTACTTGAACGATTCATCCCCAATCTCGACAACAACAATGCCCAAAAAGAGTACTATCTTACCGATATCGTCAAAATGGCGGTCGATGAAGGGCTGGAGGTACATCCGGTCACCGTACCCGAAGAGGAATTCAAAGGGGTCAACTCCAAGCTCGATCTGGCACACGCCGAAGAGATCATGCAGCGGCGTATCAAAAAAACACTCATGATGCAAGGGGTCATCATGCGTCTTCCCGAAACGATCTATATTGACTGCCGTGCTGTTTTCGAAGGGGAATGTATTTTGGAGAACGGGGTCAGCATACAGGGAGCTTCAACCCTGATCAATGCCCACATCAAGACCCACTCCGTTGTAGAAGACTCACACATCGAGAACTCCGATGTCGGGCCTGTGGGACGTATCAGGCCGGGCTCCCGACTCATCGATACCCATATCGGGAACTTCGTCGAAGTGAAAAAATCGACATTGACCGGAGTCAAAGCGGGCCATCTCGCCTACATTGGCGATGCAAGCATAGATGAGGGCTCCAATATCGGTGCCGGAGTTATCACATGCAATTATGACGGGAAGAACAAATACAGGACGATCATCGGAAAAAATGTTTTTGTCGGATCCGATACACAACTTGTCGCACCTGTAACCATCGAAGATGATGTGATGATCGCAGCAGGAACAACCGTAAACAAAGATGTGGAACAGGGCGACCTTGCCATTTCCAGAGCCCCTATGAAGACGGTCAAAAATTTCTTCTACAAATTTTTTGGAGCTGATTCATGCAAATAAACTTAACAGGAAAAACTGTCCTGCTTGGTGTCACAGGCAGCATTTCTGCTTACAAGGCATGCGATCTTGCCAGACTTTTCATCAAGGCAGGGGCAGAGGTACATGTCGTCATGAGCCCCAGTGCTGCACGATTTGTCTCCGCACTTACCTTTGAAGCACTGACACGCAACCCTGTACTGACCGGGGAAAGCGAGAGCTGGAGCAGTGCACTCAACCATATTGAGCTTGGCAAAAAGTGTGATGCTTTTGTCATAGCACCAGCTACGGCAAACAGCCTCAACAAACTGAGCAAAGGGATCGCAGACAATATACTTCTTCAGGCAGCACTTGCCTTTGAAGGTCCTATGCTTGTCGCGCCTGCGGCCAATACGCAGATGCTCAAAAATCACTACACTTCCGGTTCTCTGAAAATGCTTGGGGTCAATGACTATACGATCATTCAGCCCCAGGAAAAACTTCTGGCCTGCGGTGATATCGGCAACGGTGCACTGGCAGACCCTGAGAATATCTTTTTCGAGACTGCCAGGGTACTGCTCAAAGATCCTTTTTGGACAGACCGCCGCGTCGTTGTCACGGGCGGCGGCACCAGAGAAAAAATAGACGACGTACGCTACCTGAGCAACTATTCTTCGGGGAAAATGGCCAAAGCGATAGCACTTTCCCTCTATCTTCGGGGTGCAGATGTCTGCTATCTGACCACAGCAGATAAAGAAGGTCTTCCTTCCTCCCTGTACACTATTGACGTAGAAAGTGCACAGGAGATGCTCGAGTACACCCAGGATGCCATACGTGTTGCAAAAAAAGGCGTTATGAGCAAAGCCAGTATGAACAGTTCCGATCCGCGTATGCTCATCCAGAAAATACCTTTTCTCTTTATGGTCGCGGCAGTCTCCGACTTCAGACCGAAATTTCCACAGAACGGAAAACTCAAAAAATCAGCACTGGGTGAGAACTGGAGCCTGGAACTGGTCCAAACACCGGATATTCTTGCCTCGCTCAACAAAGACGGCATACGCACGGTTGCCTTCAAAGCAGAAATGGATGCACAAAACGGACTGGAGCATGCCAAAGCACTTCTCTCCCAAAAAGAGGTAGATGCCGTCTGCTATAATCTTCTCAAAAACAGCAGCAGCTTCGGCACAGAGGAAAATGAGATCACTTTTGTGACCGAAAATGGCATACAGCCCCTGGGAAGATCAGACAAACTGACCCTCGCCGGTACGATCCTCAACGTTTCCAAAAGTCTTGCCGATGATTAAGCAGCCGCTTCAACATCTTGCAGTGATTATGGACGGAAACGGTCGATGGGCGGCGCAGCGCGGTCTCAACCGCACTAAAGGGCATGAAAAAGGCGCTGAGATCATCCGTGATGTCACCACTTACTGTGCCAAGCACCCCAGCATCGAGACCGTCACTTTCTATGCCTTCAGCACGGAGAACTGGAAACGTCCGAAACTAGAGGTCGAATTTTTGATGAAACTGCTCGACCGCTATCTGCAAAAAGAGCTGGTGACTTACCAGGAAAACAATGTAAAGTTCATGGCTATAGGCGATATTGAAGCTTTCTCCCCCAAACTGCAGGAACGTATCCGACTCACTGAGGAAAAGACCAGACACAATACCGATCTGATACATATCCTCGCGCTTAACTATGGAGGCAGGGCAGAGATCACCCATGCCGTGAACCGACTTATTGCAGAAGGTAAAAAGCACGTCACCGAAAAAGATATCTCTGGAGCTTTGCAAACCCCCTACAGCGATATCGACCTGCTCATCCGTACCAGCGGAGAAGAACGTGTTTCCAACTATCTTCTCTGGCAAATATCTTATGCAGAATTTTATTTTACTGAGACACTGTGGCCTGATTTCACGCCCCAGGAACTTGACGAGATCATTACCGATTTCGAACAGCGTACCAGACGATTTGGAGGATTATCATGACAGAAACAGCCTTGATCGCTTTTGTGATCTTTATTTTTGGAACATTGATCGGTTCCTTTTTAAATGTGGTCATCTACCGTATCCCCAAAGGCGAGAGCATCGTTTTCCCGGCTTCCAAATGCCAAAGCTGCCAGACACCATTGAAATGGTGGCACAATATCCCTATCGTCTCCTGGCTTCTCCTTCGCGGGAAATGCTATTTTTGCCACGAAAAGATTTCGGCACAGTATCCTGTCGTTGAATTTTTTACCGGTGTCCTCTTTGTCCTGCTCTATATGAAGCTGGGGCTTGTCTGGTATCTTCCTTTCGCAGCGGCTTCTTTTGCTGCCCTTTTTGCATTGGTCATGATCGACTTTAAATATATGGCCGTACCTGACAATGTCAATTTTGCCGCATTGATTTTTGCCCTGATACAGCCAGACTTCCTTCATGCAGCCCTCTACGCGGCCATTGCAGCGGGAGGCCTCTGGCTCATCGGCCTGTTCTCCTCCCTCATCGCCAGAAGACAGGCCATGGGAGGTGCCGATGTCATCGTGGCGGGGACCATGGGAGCACTGCTCGGGTTTCCAAACTTCTTTGCAGCACTTTTCCTCTCTGCCATACTGGCGATAATCCCTGCGTTACTCTATCGTGAGAGAGGTGTTCCTTTTGTCCCTTTCCTGGCACTGGCCACCTTTATCGTCTATCTGTACAGTACAGAGGCGGCTCAACTGCTGGAGAAGATCATATATGGTTAATGTCAAAGGGTACGTCTCGTCAAATTTCACCAAATCATTTTTGACTATTTTCCTCCCTTTTTTCATGATCATTTCACTGGTCTACCTTGTCAAGATCTCTGCGCTGACATCCAAGATACAGATAGATTTTTTGGAACTGCTTCAACTTTACAGCTATTCTCTTCCCAATATCATCTTCTATACCATACCTCTCTCTTTCATTGCTGCGGTCACCAACACATTGATCAAGCTCTCACAGGACAACGAACTCATTGCCCTCTATGCTCTGGGCCTTAAAGCAAACAAGGTACTCAAGAGCATACTGTTGATAAGCATCCTCTTTTCCATCCTGCTTGCAGCGATCTCTTTTCTGGGTATGCCTATGAGCAAACAGCTTTACACTTCCTTTAAAGAGAAGAAGAAAGCGGAAGCAACACTCAATATCGTTC
>JALSTF010000152.1 GCA_026983895.1 Sulfurovum sp. | reverse complement strand
CCTGTTGCTCGATGTGATCGGGGTCATACTCTGGGCATTTACCTTTACGGCATTGGGGTACTTTTTTGGGCAGACGGTCATCGATATTTTAACGATCGTACAGCGCCATTTGACCATTCTCATGTTGGCGGCACTCTTTTTCTTTACCGTTTACCAACTGGCTGTACTGGATGATGCAGAAGAAGATGCAGAAAAAGAAAAATAAATAAAGGATAAAAAATGAAAAAATATGATCTTGTAGTAATAGGTGCAGGCCCTGGCGGTACGCCTGCGGCCATGGCGGCGGCGCAGTTCGGCAAAAGTGTTCTGCTGGTCGATAAACGGGGTGAACCGGGAGGAGAATGTCTTTTTGAAGGGTGTATCCCCTCGAAGATCCTCGAAAATGCAGCGAACAGATATGCGATGCTCAAAGAGGCAAAAAAATTCCATATCGATATTTCCGGAGCGGAACAGATCCACTGGGATGAAGTGCTTGAAGAAAAAAGAGAACTTGTCAAAAAACGCGCGATGGGAGCGATCAAGCAGATGGAGATGCTTCCTTCGTTGACAATGAAAGGCGGGACGGCAACGTTCACCGGATCCCATACTCTAGATGTTGACGGAGAAGAGATCGGGTTTGAGCATGCCATTATCGCGACAGGTGCTTTGGCGCATGTTCCTCCATTTGAAGGAACAGGAGTTGCACATGCCTGGACCAATGCTAATGTATTCAAGGAAGAGAAAATACCCGAAGAGATCACGTTCATCGGCGCGGGTGCGATCAGCTGTGAACTGGTGCAAATGTTCAATAAACTGGGAACGAAATGCCGTATTTTGGAACGAGGCGAGCGGATCTTGAAGCGTATCGATGAAGAACTGGCGCTGAAAGTCCAGCAGAAGATGCTCGATGAAGGCATTGCCATAGAACTGAATGTCACGCTTGAGCGCATTGATGGCGAAGAGGGGGACTTTACGGTTGCCTACACCCAGGACGGAGAGAAACACACAGTTGCGACACCCCATGTGCTTATCGCTACAGGACGGAGTGCCAACGTGGAAGGCCTTGGTCTGGAAGCCATAGGCGTTGACTATGACCGTCATGGGGTAAAAACCGATGATACGCTGCAAACGACACAGCCGCATATCTATGCAGTAGGTGACTGTACGGTAGGACAGAAATTCGCGCACTGGGCTTCCTATCAGGCCGGGACAGCCATCCATAACATCTATGCACCCAGAAAACACACGATAGAACCGGACAAACTCAGCTGGGTACTCTTTACCGATCCGCAGATCGCATCCGCAGGCTTGACGGAAGCGGATGCAAAAGAGAGAAATATGGATGTGACGGTAGAACAGTATGATTTCAAAACGGATGCACGGGCACAGATAGACAAAGAGATGCTCGGCATGCTGAAATTTATCATAGAGAAACAAAGCGGCGTGATCGTCGGCATACAGATCCTCTCGGAGGATGCTTCTTCCCTGAGCGGTGAAGCTTCACTGATCGTCGCCAACAAAATGAAAGCGATGGATGTCATGAAAACCATCCATCCCCATCCGACACTGACCGAGAGCTTTGGAAAACTTTCCCAAAATATCTTTATGAAAATGATGATGAAACATTAGGAGACTATGATGAAAAAACGTATAGCGATCAACGGACTTGGAAGAATCGGAAATCAGGTGCTTCGACACTACATACACACTCTGCCTGAACATTGTGAGATCGTCGCAGCGAACACATCGAGTGTAGAAGACGCTGCCTACCTGCTCAAATATGACTCGGTACACGGCAGGGCGGACTTTGACATTACAACGGAAGGAAATGAAAAACTGGTCATTGACGGACATGAAATTGCGATCGTCAGTTCCCATGACCCGCTGAAACTACCCTGGAAAGCATTGGATATCGATATCGTTCTGGAGTGTACAGGACGTTTTACAGAAGGGGAACTGGCAGCTCAGCACCTTACGGCAGGGGCGAAAAAGGTCATTATCTCCGCTCCGGGAAAAAATGTCGACAAAACCATCGTACTGGGGGTCAACCAGAACGAATATGACAATGCGTCCCACCATGTCCTTTCCAACGCTTCGTGTACGACCAACTCGCTTGCTCCTGCCATGAAAGTCCTGGAAGAGAACTTCGGCGTGGAAAATGCCATGATCACCACGACCCATGCCTATACCTCTTCGCAAACGACCGTGGACAAACGGGCCAAAAAACGCAGACGCGGGCGTGCCTCGGCTGTCAATATCATCCCGACAACGACGGGAGCGGCGATCGCTACGGTGGAAGTCATACCCGCGCTGGCGGGGAAGATGGAAGCGATGGCTCTGCGTGTTCCCGTGCCCGACGGTGCCATCACGGAGATCGTCGCGCTTGTGAAGAAGGATGTGAGTGCCGATGCCGTCAACAAAGCGTTTGAAGAGGCAGCCAGGGGTGAACTCAAAGGGATCCTGGCATTCACGACGGAAGAGATCGTTTCAACGGATATCATAGGAAACCTCCACTCTTCGATCATCGACGGGCTTTCTACTTCTGTGGCGGGAAACCGGATGGTCAAAGTGCTGGCATGGTATGACAATGAGTACGGCTATTCGCAAAGACTGCTGGAACTGGCAGATTTCGTCGCAGGCAAGATGGACTGACATGGGAACGCTCATTTTGCTGAGGCACGGGCAGAGTGTCTACAACAAAGAGAATCTTTTTACCGGATGGACCGATGTCGAGCTGAGTGCACAGGGCAGAAAAGAGGCGCAGATGGCTGCTGGAATACTGCTGAAGAGGGGATTGTACCCTGATGTCTGCTTTACTTCATGGCTGAAGCGTGCGATCCATACAGCCCAGATCGTCCTTGAAGAGATGTCCTGGGAGCAGATAGACTGCCTGAAAAGCTGGAAGCTGAATGAGCGTCACTACGGTGCCTGGCAGCGCCAGAACAAAGAGAAGGTCAAAGCCGAGGTCGGAGAAGCCCATTTTCTGGCCGTAAGACGCGGCTATGACACACCGCCGCCGCCGTTGGACGATGATGATCCCCGCGCGGTCAGGTTTGAGAAAAAATACCAAAAGACAGACCTCCGGCTGCTGCCCAGAAGCGAATCGCTCAAAGACACGGCCCAAAGGGTACTGCCGTATTATCATGACGTGATACTGCCCCAGCTACGGCAGGGAAAAACGGTCCTGGTCAGTGCGCACGGCAATTCCCTGCGTGCGCTGCTCATGGAGATAGAGGCACTGTCTCCCGAAGAGATCGTCAAGGTCGAGATCCCTACGGGGGAGCCGCTGATCTATCACTTCAATGAAAAGGGAGTACCTGCAAAAGAAAGAGCGACAGACGATTGACTTGTGCTTATCGATCTTTTGCTACAATATAGACTATACAAAATTGAAAATAGAATAATTTTGAATTAAAGGATATGGAATGCCAGAACGTCAGACAGAGCAGAAAGTTGATGTTTCAGAAGAAAAAGAGAAACTTCCCGACAGCAAGGAAAGCATAAAAGGTCTTTCGAGTGAGGAAGCCCGGGAGCGGCTGAAAAAGTACGGCCCCAATACGATAGAAGAGAAGGAAGAGAGCTGGCTGCACCGGCTTTTCAGGCGCTTCTGGGGGCCGATCCCATGGATGATAGAGATCGCGGCGATCCTCTCTGCCATGGTGAAGCACTGGGAAGATTTTACGATTATTACGATTCTTCTCGTTTTCAATGCGGCAATCGATTTCTATCAGGAGTCCAAAGCACTTAATGCGCTTAAAGTACTGAAAGACAAACTTGCAAGAAAAGCACTTGTAAAACGTGACGGTCAGTGGAGTGAAGTGGATGCCAAAGAGATCGTTCCTGAAGATATCGTGAAAATAAAAATAGGGGATATCGTTCCCGCCGATGTGAAACTCCTGGAGGGGGATTTCCTCTCTGTGGACCAGTCGGCATTGACAGGAGAGTCACTTCCTGTCACAAAAAAACCCGGAGATACGGTCTATGCCAATGCGATCATCAAAAAAGGTGAATGTACAGCTATGGTTGTGGAAACCGGAGAAAGAACCTACTTCGGTAAAACCGTAAAACTGGTGGCGAAAGCCGAAAGTGAAGGGCGCAGCCATTTTCAGGAAATGGTCATTAAAGTGGGGAATTTCCTTATTGCCGTGACATTGGTGATGGTTGCCATCATTATCTATTTTGGTGTGGTTCGGGGACAAAGTATTCTTGATCTGCTCGAATATGCCTTGATCCTGACCGTCGCGGCCATCCCTGTTGCGCTTCCGGCGGTCTTGACTGTGACGATGGCGGCAGGGGCCAAAACACTTGCGGGAATGCAGGCCATCGTCAGCAGACTTTCAGCGATAGAAGAGCTGGCAGGCATGGATATCCTCTGTTCCGACAAGACCGGTACGCTGACACAGAATAAAATGACGATCAATGATCCTTATACTGTCAATAGTGTTACCCCCGATGATCTTCTTTTCACAGCTGCCCTTGCATCAAAAGAAGAAAATAAAGACCCTATTGAGACACCTATCTATGAGTATGTCAAAGAGAAAAAAAGCTACGAAGCATTAAAAAGTTATACCCTGGAAAAATTCACACCCTTTGACCCTGTCAGCAAACGTACGGAAAGTATTGTGATAAAAGATGACAAAACCTACGCGGTTACCAAGGGCGCTCCCCAGGTGATCATAGAAATGTGTGATGAAAGTGAATTTGACAAGAAAGCGGCCTATGATGCTGTGGAATCTTTTGCGAAAAAAGGTTTCCGGACACTGGGTGTCGCAAAAAAAGAGGTTACGGAAGAGCAGTATCATTTTATGGGACTTGTACCGCTGTATGATCCTCCGAGAGTAGACTCAAAAGAGGTGATCGCCGATGCAAAAGCGCATGGCGTTGAAGTGAAAATGGTCACAGGGGACAATGTTGCTGTTGCCCAGTATATCGCGGGTATTCTTGATATCGGTACGGAGATCCGGGACATTAAAGCCCTGAGGGGGCAGACAACGGAAGAGTATCTTTTTCTTGCAGAGGTGATTTCCGAAGCACTGTATAAAAAACTTGAACCAGAAAAGGTCACAGACGAAGAAGTACAGAAATTCGGCAAAGAGATCAGTCAGGAGGTTGAGAAACTTCTGATGAGCAGGCCTCTCCCCAAAAACAGTATCAAACAGCATGAGTCGGAAATTATTGAAGCGATAGAAAGCAGTCATGGGTTTGCGCAGGTTTTCCCTGAAGACAAATACTATATTGTGGACAAGCTGCAAAAAGCGAACCATATTGTAGGAATGACCGGTGACGGGGTCAATGATGCACCGGCACTCAAAAAGGCTGACTGCGGTATTGCTGTCAGCGGTGCGACCGATGCAGCGAGAGCTTCCGCGGACCTTGTGTTGCTGGCTCCAGGCTTGAAGGTTATCAATGATGCGATAAAGATCGCACGTATTACCTTTGAACGCATGCAGAGCTATACGATCTACAGGATCACTGAAACCATAAGGGTGATCCTGTTGTTTGCTTTGACGATCAGTATTTTTGACTTTTATCCTATTACGGCTATCGAGATCATCCTGCTGGCACTCTTTAATGATCTTCCTATTCTGGCGATCGCCTATGACAATACCAAGCTTCGTCCTTATCCGGTACGCTGGGACATGAAAGAGGTTTTGGTACTTTCCACCTGGCTGGGGGTAGCGGGAGTGCTCTCTTCGTTCCTGCTTTTCTGGCTGGTTTATTATGTATGGCAGGTCAATGCAGAACTGACACAGACGATCTTCTTTGCCAAACTGATCATTGCCGGACACGGTACGCTGTACAACACACGTCGTGATGACTGGTTCTGGAAGCGCCCATGGCCCAATCCTATACTCTGGAATGCTTCGCTCTGGTCAGCAGTAGCCGCTGTGATCATTGCCGTATACGGATTTGGACTGATCTATCCGATGGGATGGGGATGGGCGATCTTCCTTGTGGGTTATCTCTTTGCCTGGTTCGTTTTCAACGATATTGTAAAAATGCTGGTGCTGGGATACTACCGTAAACGCGGCAAACTGGATATATAAGGTGAAAATGATGAAAAAACATACAGATATACATAATCTTAACAGACGCGATGCCCTTAAATTGGCGGGTATAGGAAGTGCAGCTGTGCTTTTTGGTAGCGAAGAGGCGGAAGCTTCCGTCGGCAGTCTGCAAAAGAAACCGTCAAAGACAAAACCGCTTCGCATTGTGATTATTGGCGGCGGTATGGCAGGTACGACATTGGCATACCGGCTCAGGAGAGCGATTACCTGGCCGGAGATAACGGTGTTTGAGCCTTTGCGTACGAGTGCCTGGTATCAACCGGGACTTACCATGGTCGGTACGGGGATATGGTGCGAACAGCAACTGGAATACAAAAGAAAAGCGTTTATCCCTGAGGGTGTCCGATGGATCGAGTCAGCGGTTGTTTCTATAGATACGGATTTAAATCGGGTAAAAGACGAGAACGGAAATGAGACGGAATACGACTACCTTATCATTGCCAGCGGAGCCGTACTTGATTATGCCGCGATCGAAGGTCTTGAAGGAGAGATCGCTTCTCTGGAAATGCTTGAGAAAAAAGCTTCCTGGATGGATGACCCTGCGATCGGAAGTATCTATTACTTCCACGGGGCGGCACAGCTCCATGAGCGGTTCACTGCCCTTGTACAGAAAGCAGTAGGTCTCTCTGATGATGAAAAACTGAGTATTCTGTTTACCCAGGAGAATATACATATCAAATCGCCCGGTGCAGCATTGAGTGCTCTGTTTACGCTCATCAGAAAACTCAAAGATGCAGGGGTACGCCATAAAGCAGAAATTACACTCAATGCAGGAGACGGAAGACTATCCGCAAATGATACTTATGACAGTCTCTACAAAAAGATACTCAAGCGGGAAGGAGTCTTTTTTGAAAGTGAACGTCTCATGAATGTCGATACAGCGATCAAAGCAGTGAATTTTACCAATCAGAAAAGTATGGGATATGATTTCCTCCATATTACACCATCCATGCATACGGGTAGACTTTTTACACAAAGCGGCCTAACGGACAAAGATGGATGGATCGATGTGGAGGAACGGACGCTTCAACACAGACACTTTAAGAATATTTTTGCAGTGGGTGATGCTGCCGGAACCTCTGCTTTAAAAACAGGAGCAGCGATCGTAGATCAGGTTAAAACCGTTGTCGATACGATACGTGCGATAGATGAAGGAAAAAAACCGGATGTTACCTATGACGGATATGGTTGCGATACTGTATTGTGTGTCAAGAAAAAAAGTGTTCTTTTTGAAGCATACGATAAGAAGAAGAAACCTCTGGCGCTTGTAGAATTCATGAATCCGCTTGAATGTCATGATATATACTGGTATTTGAACAGTCGAATGCTCAAACCGTATGTAATGTACGGGGTGATGAAAGGATGGGCATGATGACGGAAAAACCGTCCACGGAGCCTTTCATATGCTGAATCTCTCTCCCGACCTGATCCATTTTGTCGTCACGACAGCTTTCAGCCTGCTGATAGGACTGGAGATAAAGACTTACAATCTCAAAGCAAAGCATAAAAAGGAAGAATTTATTTTCGGTACGGCACGTACCTATACTTTTATCGGAGTGATCGGCTACATCGCCTACAAACTCGAACCGGTACACTTAACTGTTTATGCGATCATTCTTGCATCATTGTCTCTGCTGTTCGCGCTGCTTTATTACAGGAAACTTCAGGAAGGGAACAGGAGCATTCTTCTTTACGCGGTCATGCTCTGTGTCTATGCTTTCGGCCCAATGACCGAACTTTTCCCCCTCTGGATGACGGCACTGCTTTTTGTGCTTATCGTTTTTATTCTCAATGCCGGCAAGACACTGTACCGTTTCAGCAATGATATCAACCTCGATGAATTTGAAATACTCGGCAAAATGGTACTGCTTTCGGCGGTGATCCTTCCTCTGCTTCCCGATACCAAAGTGATCCCCTATCTGCCTATTTCTCCGTTCAAGCTTTGGATGGCAGTAGTGGTGATCTCGGGGATCAGTTACGGCGGATATCTTGTCCAGAAATACTTTTTTCCCTCCAAAGGGTATTTTCTTACCGGTATCTTCGGGGGGACTTACTCTTCGACAGCCACGACCGTAGTCCTGGCGCGCAAAGCAAAAAATACGGGAAACAATCCCGTGATCACGGCAGCCATCATTGCGGCAACCTCCATGATGTACCTTCGTCTGGTCATTGTCGCACTGGTATTCAATGTCCATATCGCACGCTCACTGGCCATACCTTTTGGGGGATTTGCACTGCTGGGCCTGCTTATTGCTTTTTTCTATTTGAAAAGAGAGGATGATGCCGGAAGCAAACCGGATTTCGTGGACAAGAACCCTCTGGAGCTGGGTACGGCATTTCTTTTTGCCGTTCTGTTCGTCCTGATGATGCTGGTGACGAACTTTGTAATGCATGATTATGGAACCAATGGTTTAAAAGTGCTATCATTTGCCGTAGGCTTTACCGATATCGACCCTTTTGTACTTTCCATCCTGACGGGTAAATATACGGTCGCAGGCACACAGCTTGTCTCCGCTATCATGATCGCAGCAGGAAGCAACAATATACTCAAAGCGGCCTATGCCCTGTGGTTCGGCGGATGGAAAGGCGGTGTGCACTCTGCTGTATGGATCGCTCTCCTTGGTATGGCGACCATTGGATACGGATTTTGGATATAAAGGATAGACAGTGTTTTTTGCCATATTGAATTTTACCCTCTCTGGTGCGATCTTCGTCGTCGGTATCATGACGCTTCGCAAAGTAAGTTCTCCCAATGAAGTGGTCTTCGCAAGCCTGCCGCTGCTTTTCTCTCTGCATCAGTTCACCCAGGGTTTTGTCTGGCTGGGTATGTATCACCTCATAGGGGAAAGAGCGTTGCAAATGGCAGAATCCATCTTTGTCTTCTACGCGCAGGGGCTTTTGCAGTTTCTGGTACCGCTGGCTATCTGGCTGATAGAGCCGGGGGCTGTACGCAAAAGACTGATCGCTGTACTGATGGTCCTGGGTGCATTGCTGACAGGGTATGCCCTCTGGAAACTTTCGATCATCCCTACGAAAGTGACGATCGTGGACGGTGTCCTCTCCTATGACAATCCGGCCACAAGACAGTTTTGGCTGGCACTGGGATACATCTTGACCACCTGCGGCGCGCTGATACTCAGCAGCAGCATTGCCATTCAGCTGTTCGGCTGGCTGAACCTTGTCGGACTCACTATTGTATATCTTGTAAAGCCCTACGGGTTCACCTCTCTGTGGTGTCTGTATGCCGCAGGGGTGAGCGTGCTGCTTTATTTTTATTTTGTGGAACGGCGTATCGCTTTTCTGCAGGAGATCAGGGAGCGGGAAAATGGCTTGAATGAGAAACTTACAAAGGAACTCAGCCATCTGGAGTTTTCCTATCCCTCTTTTTTCAACAAAAAGCGTCAAAACAAAACTGTTAAATAACGGTTAGAGGTAGAGTAATATACTGCTTTTATAAAAAATAACCATACAAAGGATATGAAAATGAAAAGAAATGTATTACTTTCAGTTTTAACATGCGGTGTACTTTTGGGTACGACAGGCCTTTATGCCAAAATAGACAAGAAAGCATTGGTACAAAATGAAGTACAGCAGCAGATGCAAAACCATAAGCAGGCCCCCAAAGATATCGTAGCGGGTATGCAGCATACGTTCAGTGCGCTCAAAGCAATGCAGGCACAGAAGAACGATGCCGCCAAAAAAGAGCTTGAAGCAGCGGACAAGAGTTTCAATGCAGCGTTGAAAGCCGATCCTTCACTCGATATCATTCCTATCGACGAGAGATTCCAGGCCTATGCCTTTATGGGTTCTTCCGATGTCATTGCAGCCAGACTGAAACTGGCACAGCAGCTCCTCAAGGCGCATGACACACAAGTGGCTATCGAAACGGTCACACCGTTGAAAGACGAATTGGATATCACACTTATTTCCATTCCTATGAAAATATATCCCATCGCGGTAAAAAAAGCATTGGATTCTCTCAATAAAGGAGATGCAAAAACAGCATTTGAAGCCATTGCTGTTGCCATGAACAGCCTTGTGATCGCAAATGCGGTCCTGCCTACACCGCTTTTGGCTGCGCAAGATATGATCACAGATGCGTCCAAGCTTGACAAGACAAAAAAAGAGGAAGCGAAAAAACTGCTCGAAGCGGCCAAAGAGGAGCTTAAGCGTGCAGAACTGCTGGGATATACGAACAAACATGAAGCCGACTACAAACTCCTTAACGACAGTATAGAAAAGATAGAAAAAGAGATCAAAGGCAAGAACGAGGTCGAAAAACTGTATGACAAACTCAAAAAAGACTTTGCACATATTATCAAAAATACGGAGATCACGAAAGTGGTAGTACATTCCGCCGAACAGAAAAAAGCGGAAAAGGAAGTCCAGCAGTACCAACACAAAGAGGCTGTCAAAGCGGTGAAGAAAAAAAGTACTTTCAAAAAAGAAGCGCAGCAAGACGAGAAAAAAACGGTCAAGTAGACAAAAGGAAATACCATGTGGAACTGGAACAGCAATTTAAGCCCCGAGATGAATCTCAACAAGAATCTCGTGGATCACTTTAAAAAGTATGCGAAAATAAGCGGTGTACTGTTTATCGTACTGGGCTCAGCCGGTATATTTTTTCCGACCTTCATGTCTTTTACCACACTGGCATTCGTTTCATATCTGATGCTTTTTGCAGGTATATCCGGTGCCTGGCTGACATGGGCCAGTAACAAAAGGGACTGGGCAGGGTGGCTGAAAAGTTTCCTGCTTATCATTGTTTCATTGTTCATGCTTTTCTACCCAATGCAGGGAATTGCAGCGCTGGGACTACTGCTTGCTATTTACTTTTTTACAGATGCCTTTGCAAGCTTTGGCCTGGCTTTTTCTCTGAAACCGCAAAAGATCTGGTGGATGTGGCTGATCAATGCCATCACTTCGCTGGTACTGGGAGTCATATTCCTGATCGGCTGGCCGTTCAGTTCCCTTTTTATGGTCGGTCTGCTTGTAGGGATCAGCCTGCTGTTCGACGGTATGGCACTGCTTACAGGCGGTATACTTCTTGAAAATATAGAAGACGATAAAAAAGAATAAGCTTAAATAATTATTATTTTTTTGTGTTATAATGATTCTGTGAATATATTTTATAAGGATGGAATCATGAAAAAGACAATGATTGTTTCAGCATTGGCAGCTTTCCTGCTGACAGGTTTGACAGGTTTGCAGGCATCTGAATTGGTCAAGGGTGAAGCAGC
>JALSTF010000151.1 GCA_026983895.1 Sulfurovum sp. | reverse complement strand
AAAAAGAATGTGGTCCAATGCCTCTTCTCTTCGCCTGCTTGCTTCGATGAATACTCTGAGATTCTTTTTGATCTTCTCCTGCCCGATATACTCATCCCACGAACTCGGACGCAGTGTCACCTCATAAGATGCTTCCGAGTCAAACCGTTCGATTTCGACCATTCTTTCCATCAGCGACCTCCTTGAGGTCGAGTGAGGAGTTCGTAGGGTGCTGTACCCTTACAGCACCGCAATACAGGGATCGATCTAAAAGGTGCTGTAAGGGTACAGCACCCTACACTAATAGCTGTGCGTGTCATCGGGGAATCTCCTGCTCTTGACCTCTTGAACATACTGCTCCAGCCCCTCTCTGATCTCTTTTGCCCCGTTGCAGTACTGTTTGACGAATTTGGGCTTGAACGCTTCGAAGAATCCGAACATATCACTCCAGACCAATACCTGTCCATCCGTACTGTTTCCTGCACCGATACCGATGGTCGGGACTTTCACTGCCTTGGTGACCAGATCGGCCGCTTCGCCTTTGACCCCCTCGACCAGTATGATAGCCGCACCTGCAGCTTCAAGTGCCAGCGCATCTTCTATGAGTCTTTCGATATCGGCAACATCTTTCCCGCGTACTTTATAGCCGCCCTCGCTGCGAACATGCTGGGGCATCAGGCCGATATGCGCCACAACGGCGATCCCGCTGTCGGACAGTACCTTGATGATCTCGGCCTTTTCCTCGCCGCCTTCTATCTTGACCGCCTGGGCACAGGTCTCACGATAGACACGCACCGCATTGGCCAAGGCTGTTTCCGGCGTGGTATAGGAACCAAAAGGCATATCGAAAACGATACAGGCTTTTTTTGCCCCGTTGCAGACCGCCTGTGTATGATAGATCATCTGATCCATTGTGGCAGAGAGGGTATCTTCCTTTCCGAAGAAGCTCATATTGAGGCTGTCTCCGACCAGGATCATCTCTACTTCACCGTCAAACAGCTGTGCGAACAGTGCATCATAGGCCGTTACCATCGTGATCGGTTCTGTCCCTTTCATTCGGGCTATAGTGCTTAGTGTGATTTTTCTATCTTTTTTAGGGGTATGAATACTCATAGGTTCCTACTGTACAATCTGTAATTTTCACTCATTTTATCAAAAAAATGTATAATATCACAACAAAACGTCAGATTGACATATTTTATTTGTGCAAAAGAGTATATTTTGAAAAAATTAGTCGCCTATATCACTACCGGTTTCCCTTCTTTGGATTTCACTGTCGATACCGCCCTGGCCCTGGCTGAAGCAGGTGTGGACACCCTTGAACTGGGCATGCCTTTCTCCGATCCGGTCGCGGACGGACCGGTTATCGAGGCAGCCAACCTCAAAGCACTGCAAAACGGTTTCAGGCTGCAGCATCTTTTCGATGCCTCCGCAAAGATCGCACCCCATATCGATACACTCTGGATGGGATATTTCAACCCTTTCTATCACAGGGGGATGGAGCATTTCATCGTAGAAGCAAAAAAGGCAGGCGTGAACGGCTTTATCATTCCGGATCTCCCTTTCGAGGAGGCTCAGCCTTACAAACCGGCCATTGAAGCAGCGGGAATGAGCCTTATCGACTTCATTGCACCCACCGATTCCAGGGAACGTATCGGACAGATCGTTACCGATGCCACAAAATTCATCTACCTGGTCGCCTATGCAGGGATCACCGGTGCGGGAAAAAGCGAAGACCTTCAGGGCATTGTAGCAGATATCAAAGACTTTACCGATACGCCGGTCTATGTCGGTTTCGGAGTGAATCAGAATACAGCCACAGAGAAAGCCAAAGGTGTGGACGGTGTCATCGTCGGTTCAGCCTTTGTCAAAGTACTTCTGGATGAAACCCTGAGCGGTACCCAAAAGATCACGAAGATCGCCGCAATAGCCAAAGAGATCAAAGAGAAGATCAACGAATGATCTTACGCTTCCAAAGCCTCCGCCGCAGGCAGCTTTTCATTTTTTACATATAACACTGCCCTTGTCGTCCCCTCTTCCTCACTGCGAAGTGTGTCGTACAGATTTTGCATTTCGATCTTTTTCTCTCTGGAAACTGGTTCCCTGACCGACTTGTACTCTACCGGTTTTCCCTCTTTGATGACGGTTGACATATGTGCAAATACCCAGTAGTAGCCTCCGTCCTTGCGCATGTTCTTGACATACCCTTCCCATATTTCCCCTCGTTTGAGCGTTGCCCACATTTCGGCAAATGCCGATTTTGGCATATCGGGATGCCTGATGACATTATGCGGTTTCCCGATAAGCTCCTCCGGCTTATATCCGGAGATCTCAGCAAATGTCTCGTTCACATAGGTGATCTTTCCGCTGAAATCCGTACGTGATACGATCAGTTCGTCTTCAGGCACCTCTGTCTCTATGAACATATCGAATGAAGTTTGCATATGTACCCTTTCCTAGTCTGTTTGTATGTATTCTATCATATTTTAAAATCATCATTTTTGAGATATATCAATTACCAGCCCAATCCCTTGCTTGCATTAAATTTTTTAAAGTATAATGTCCACAATTTTAACCGAGGTACACCCATGCAACATATAATCTGGAATGCCAGTCCTATACTTTTTGAGATCGGTCCGGTGAAGCTACGATGGTACGGCCTTCTCTTTGTAGGCTCTTTCTTTTTGGGGCTATGGTTCCTTCAATGGGTCTTTAAACGTGAGGGGAAAGACCCCAGTGTCCTTGACACCCTGCTGATCTACCTGATGGTCGGTGCAGTCGTTGGAGCAAGACTCATGCACTGTTTTGCCTATGAACCTGATTTTTATCTTTCCCATCCGCTTGAGATCCTGAAGGTCTGGAAAGGCGGTTTGGCAAGCCATGGGGGACTGCTGGGTTCCATTATCGCTGTTTACCTTTTTTCAAAGCGTTATCATATCGGACTGATGTGGCTGCTTTCGCGTACGGCCATCGCCGGTACCATTACTGCATCCTGTGTACGCATAGGCAATTTTTTCAACTCTGAGATCCTTGGCAAACCCACCGACCTTCCCTGGGCGATCATTTTCGAACGTGTGGACATGGTTCCCCGACATCCCGTGCAGCTTTATGAAGCATTTTCCTATGCCTTGCTCTTTTTTCTCATGCTTGAGATCTATAAACGTGTCAAACCGGATTTTGCCACAAAGATCCTTCCGGGTGTTTTTCTGACCTTTATGTTCACCATACGTTTTCTGTTGGAATATACTAAAACCAGACAGGCGGATTATACCACTTCTCTTCCTTTTACGACAGGGCAGATGCTGAGTATCCCCTTTATCATCCTTGGGATCGGATGGATCATTTGGGCATTCACCAGCAGATCGGCACAAAAAAACAGCAACGGTGACAAAGGATGACTATAGCAAAGGACGATCCACACTACGCATTAGGCATTGACATTGGTTCTACTACCGTAAAATATGTATTATGTGACGACGCTTTCAATATTATCGAAAAAGCCTATACGCCGCATGATACTAAACAGGCCGAGACCCTGCTCAGGCTTCTTGAAGAACTCGCACAAAAAAATGCTCCTGCTTACAAACATATCGATAAAGTATATATCACCGGTTCCGGTGCCAGCCGTATCGCCCCAACGATCAATGCACGTTTCGTTCAGGAGGTCAATGCGGTCGTACTTGCGGTTGAACATTATCATCCGGATGTCAACGCGGTCATTGAACTGGGCGGACAGGATGCCAAGATCATTCATTTCAAAGAAGGGGAGGACGGCAAAAAAACGGTTTCTACTTCCATGAATGACAAATGTGCTTCAGGGACAGGGGCAACCATAGAAAAATGTACGATGAAAGTGGGTATGGAACAGGAAGAGATCCAAAAACTTGCTTTCCAGACAGATAAGCTGCATCATGTCGCGGCAAAATGCGGTGTCTTTGCAGAAACGGATATCGTCAACCTTGTCAAGACTTCTGTGCCTCCTCATGAGATCATGAACTCCCTGGCAGATGCGATCGTCATGCAGAACCTCACCGTATTGACCCGGGGCAATACCCTGATGCCCAAAGTCCTCCTGCTCGGCGGTCCCAATACTTACCTTCCTTTCCTCCAGGAATGTTGGCGTATGCGCATCACTGAGCTATGGGATGAGCGAAATATCCCTTATGACAAAACGCGTATTGAAGAACTTATTATCGTTCCTGACAATGCCCAGTATTATGCGGCTTTCGGTGCCGTTGTCTTCGGAGAAGGTGCCGCCAATCACGAACAGTCCTTCACAGGTACCCTGAAACTGAAAACACTTGTAGATTCCGGCAGCATACAGAACAGCGGGAACAATGATACCCCCCTCGTAAAAGATCTGGCTGAATTGGAAGCGTTTAAAAGATCATATTCCATTCCGCCTTTTACACCTGTCGAACTCACAGAACCGACAGAGTGTTATCTCGGTATAGACGGCGGTTCGACATCTTCCAAAGCGGTCCTGGTAGATAATGACGGCCGCCTGCTTTTAAAAGTCTATCAATTGTCCAAAGGTAACCCTATCCAGGACACGATAGAACTTCTTGAAAAGATAAAAGCTCAGGATACACATCACTTTTACCATATTGTAGGGCTGGGGACCACAGGCTACGCAGCAGATGTACTGGAAGGGGCTTTGCAAGCCGATACAAATATCATAGAAACGATCGCGCATATGAAAAGTGCTCAGGCTGTTTTCGGGAAAAGCATAGATATTATCTGTGATATCGGCGGGCAGGATATCAAAGTACTCTTCATGGAAAACGGCATGATGAAGAACTTCCGTCTTTCCAACCAATGTTCTGCAGGTAACGGTACCTTGCTTCAAAGTATGGCAAAACAGTTCGGTGTAAAAGTAGAAGAGTATGCCGATGTAGCCTTTTCAGCCAAAAAAGCACCAAGATTCAATTACGGCTGTGCCGTGTTTTTAGATACAGACAGGGTCAATTTTCAAAAAGAAGGCTACTCCAAAGAAGAACTTTTCGCAGGTATCGCAAAAGTCCTCCCAAAAAATGTCTGGCAGTATGTCGTTCAGGCCCCCAACCTGGCAGCTTTCGGAAAACATTTTGTCCTTCAGGGAGGGACCCAATACAATCTTGCAGCCCTGAAAGCACAAGTGGACTACATCAAAGAACTTGTACCCGATGCCAGAGTGGACGTACACCCCTATCCCGGAGAGGCAGGGGCTTACGGTGCAGCCATCGAAGCCAAAGATGTCATTAAACAGAGAGGATACAGTACCTTTGTCGGTATAGATGAAGCCCTTCAGCTTACCTATACTACCAATACCGATGAAAGTACCCGATGCCATTTCTGTCCCATGGAGTGCTCCCGTACCTTTATCGACAGCCAAACCCCACACTCGGAGACCGTACGTTATATTGCCGGATTTGCCTGTGAGAGCGGCACGGTCGAATCACATGAAGCTTTGAAAAGCCTTCAAAAAGAGCGAAGATCCCTTCAAGGGAAGACACCGAATCTGGTTAAAAAAGAGTCCAAGGCACTTTTCGCTTCAAGTTATGTTCACGACGACAAGCCGACTCCGGAGACAAAGATCACGACTCAAAAAGTCACAGTGACACTCGGAGGATGGGGACCGACCCTGCGCAAACAGATAACACGCCCTTTCCAAACAAGCGGAGAGGAACAGAAAGCATATCGCCAGAAACTGCGGATCGGTATTCCAAAAGTACTGAATGTTTACAGTGTCGCCCCTTTTATACGTGCATACCTTGAAGCACTTGATATCACCCCTGCCCATATACACTTTTCAGAGTTTTCAAATGAAGACATGTATCTGGAGGGGGCAAAATACGGATCGGTCGACTCTTGTTTCCCCGCAAAAGTGGCTCAGTCACATATCTATTCGTTTCTTTTTGGGAAAAAATTCTCTAAAATATCTTTGAATTACATTTGGTTTCCGTCCGTTATCTCCCTTCCGGGATTTTTACAGCATACCATGGGACAGACATCCTGCCCTATTGTTGCAGGTACCCCAAGGGTGGTCTATTCTGCTTTTGTCAAAGAACAGGACCTTTTTGCAAAAAGGGGTGTAGCCTACATAGATGATTCTTTGACCTTCCATAATGAAAAACTGCTTAAAAAAGAACTCTTCACGACCTGGGCAAAGAAACTGAAAATCACAAAAGACGAAAGCGACTGGGCAATCGAACAGGCCTGGAAAGCACTGAAAAAGAATGATAGATCCATCATGGAAGAAGGAAGAAGCATTCTGGAGAATGCTGTCCAAACCAATGAAGTTGTGATCCTGCTTCTGGGACGCCCCTATCATTCTGATCCCGGTATCAACCATGAAGTGCTCGATGAGTTCCAGTCACTTGGATTCAAAACATTGTCAATGCGGAGTATCCCCAGAGATAAAGCCTATTTAGAAAAATATTTCAGCCAGGATCTGAAAGACAAGACTGTTGAAGATATTTTTGATATCCGTGACGTATGGCCGGAGAATTATTCTACCAACTCGGCGCAAAAAGTCTGGGCAGCAAAATTTGCGGCAAGACATCCCAATATTGCAGTCGTTGATCTCAGCAGCTTCAAGTGCGGACATGATGCTCCGACTTATGCTATTATAGACAAGATCCTGGGTGCCAGCCGTACACCGCATTTGACATTACATGATATTGATGCGAATAAGCCCGGCGGATCCATAAAGATACGTGTGAAGACTTTTGCCTATACACTGGAACAGTATCGGCAGGAATTGATCAGGGAAAAAGAGATGGAATATGCGTGTGAATCATAAAAGGAGTTTTTCATGAGTGCCTGCAGCAATATAAAACCACCACAGAGCAATATCGACCTGGACTATCTGGGAAAACAGAAAACCCAATGGCGCGATACGGTAAATACGAATTTCTCAAAAGACGACATCAACAATACGACGATACTCTTCGGCGGTATGACCATACTGCAGGATAGACTGGTGATGGCTGCACTTGAGACTAAAAAAGAAAAATATATCGCACTGCCGAATCCTGATTTTGAATCTTTCCGTGCGGGGAAAGCGTACGGCAACAGGGGACAATGCAACCCCACCTACTTTACAGTCGGGAATCTTGTAAAATATCTGCTGAATATCCAGAAAAAAACGGGGATGAGTTCCCGTGAGATTGTTCAAAAATATGCTTATGTCACGGCAAACGGCTGTGGCCCCTGCCGATTTGGAATGTATATTACCGAATATCGCAAGGCACTGAACGATGCGGGGTTTCAGGGTTTCAGGGTTTTCAGTTTCGAACACAATAAAGTAACGAATGAAGCAGGTGAAGAAGTAGGGCTGAATCTTTCTCCGGCATTGTACATAACACCTATCAAAGCTGTGTTGATAGGCGACATCATTAACCTGCTGGCCCATAAGATCAGACCCTATGAAGTGGAAGCCGGAGCTACGGACAAAGCGATAGAGGCTTGTTATGACTTGCTCAGTGATGCCTTGAGAAACAATAAAAATCTTCTTCTCTCCATGTGGAAATGTAGAAAGATATTGGAAAAAGTCGAACTTGATCGTTTACAAGTCAAACCCAAAGTCATGATCGTCGGTGAATTCTGGGCAGCGATGACCGAAGGGGACGGAAACTATAATTTGCACAGATTTTTGGAAGCTGAAGGTGCAGAATCTATTCCTCAACCCATCATCAACCGTCTTATGTTAAGTATCTGGGAATCCACATATTTCTCAAACAAGGAACTGGATCTTGAAGATGATACAAAAACAGGTTATTTTGATTTTAGCAGCACTAAACGAAAAGTGATCACAAAGCTGTTGAAAGTCACCATTAAAAGTTATTTTACTCTCTATGCGAAAGCCATCGGGCTGCATGACTACAAGTTACCAGATATTGAAGCATTGTCCACATTGAGCAGAGTCTATTTTCCGCTTGATGCAGAAGGGGGAGAAGGGCATATGGAAGTCGCTCATCTCCTTGAAAGCATCAAACATAACTTGGCTCATATGGTCATCTCTGTCAAACCTTTCGGGTGTATGCCAAGTTCCGCTGTTTCAGATGGTATCCAATCCCTCGTGACCAGCCGCTATCCATCTGCCAACTTCCTCAGCATCGAAACTTCCGGTGAAGGCGCGGCCAACTTCTATTCACGTGTGCAGATGGCGCTCTTCAAAGCCAAACAGGCAGCCAAAGAGGAGTTTGAAGCCTTGGAGATGCCTGAACATATTCCGGAAAAAGTGAACAACTATTTATATCAGCCCAAAAGCGACAAAGCGGGGACGGCTGCACAACTCATAGACAGCCTTGTGTAAAATTGGTGTTGTGAGGGCACAACACCCTACAGCAATTTAAAGTTTATTATAGCCTGAGATATGTAGGGTGCAGTGTTCTCACTGCACCAAAAAATTCATCTGTTTTAAACGATCATCGGTGCAAATGCTTTGGTGCTCACCGTGACCCTTTGTCCTATGGTCAAATGCGCCGCTTCCTCGGAACTCACCACCACTTCCACCAGCTGCTGCCCTATGGAGACGATCGCCACATAGATCACATCGACCTTTGTGATATCAAGCAGTTCCCCTTCAAAAGAGAACTTCTGGCTTCCCTGCGTTTTGAGCAGCACTTCTTTGGGCTTCCCGTCTGCTATGATCTGCCCTCTTTCCAGCATGATGACACGATCTGCCAAACGATAGATCTCACTGGGATCATGGCTGACCATAATCGTGGTCGTCCCGAATGCCCGGTGCAGTACAGCGATCTCCTGCTGCAGTTTCTGCCGCATAGCCGGGTCGAGTGCGGAAAGCGGCTCATCCATCAAAAGCAGTGTGGGCCTTTTCATCATGGCACGGCAAAGTGCTACACGCTGTTTCTGCCCGCCGCTCAATCTTCCCGGCATACGGTCTTTAAGCGGCATAAGTCCAGTCATTTGCAGCAACTCCACTGCCAGCGCTTTGTCCTTCTCGACGAACAGCAGATTCTCCTCCACCGTCATATTCTCAAACAGCGCATAGTCCTGAAATACAAATCCTATCTTTCGCTGCTGTACCGGCAATGCATAGGTACCGTCCATCCATACCTCATCACCTATTTCCACTCTGCCCTCTGCTTTTTCCAAGCCTGCCAAAATACGCAGCAGTGTGGTCTTCCCGCTTCCGCTTTCTCCGGCAATAGCGACAAAAGAGTGCTCTTCTATCTCGATGTCCGCCTGCAGCCTCATCTCGCTGCCGATGCCGTGCAGCGCTTTTTCTATCTGTATCTTCAACATTTTACAATCCGAATTTTCTGTTCTGTTTCTGGTTGAAGAGGTACACACTCAAGAGCACGACAAAAGAAATAGCGACCATGATGGCACTGTAGATATGTGCCGAAGTATAATCCATGATCTCGACCATTTCGTAGATCGCCACGGAAGCAACCTTTGTTTCTCCGGCGATACTCCCCCCGACCATCAATACCACACCGAACTCCCCGACCGTATGCGCGAAGGTGACGATGAGTGCGGTAAGCAGCGCCGGTTTCATATTGGGGATGGCCACAGAGAAGATCGTTCTCAACCTGCTTTTTCCGCTGAGGAAACTTGCTTCGATCATATGCCCGTTCAACGATTCAAAACCGCTCTGAAGCGGCTGCACCATGAAAGGAAGGCTGTAAAAACAACTGGCAACGACCAGTCCGGTGAAAGAGAATACCAGTTTGACACCCAGGGTCTCTTCAAAAAAAGCCCCCACGGGTGAATGGGGCGAAAGTGCCCAGAGGATGTAGAATCCCAGCACCGAAGGAGGAAGGACGATCGGGAGTGCCGTCAATGCTTCAATGAAAGGTTTCGACCTTGAGCGTGTCTGAGAGAGGTACCAGGCAAGCGGTACACTCACCATGAAGAGGATCATCGTCGTAAAAGCCGCCAATTTGAAGGAAAGAAGAAAAGGCGTAAAGTCCAGTTTTTGCAGCGTTTCAATCATCCAGCACCTCCAAAATGGAAAGGTCACTCACTTTAATAAGGGCCGTGACCTCGTCCCCTTCTTTAAGGGACATACGCCCCAGTGCATCGCTCAGGATGAGGGCTTCAAGCGAAGCTTCGCCAAAACGCACAAGGACACTGCTCAAAAGTTTTCCCTCTTCGATACTGTCGATACGTACCGGGATCTGATTGGCGTAGCTCAATGCTTTTGAGAATGTTTCTTCACTCCTCGCTCTTTTTGCCAGGGCAACAGACGTGGGTTTGCAGGCAAGTTTCACTTTCCGCCCCGGGACGATCTTCTCCGACAACTCCAGGCTGACCATTTTTATCCTGCTGCTCTGGGAAGAGAGCGTCACAATGTTCAGGTTTTCGACATTCTCTATCTGTTCTACAGTCGCGACAATGTGGCTCATGGTACCAGATATCCGAATTTTTGAAGAATCTTTTTGGCAGTCGTCCCCAGGATGAAATCATAAAATGTATGAGCCTCGCTTTGGGAGGCACTGTGTCTGAGCAGGACCATCCCCTGATCGATCGGGCTGTAGAGTTTGGGGTCGACATCGACCCAGTACCGGCCCTTTTCATACCGAGACATTTGGGGAGAAAAAAGAGAGGATTTGGCAATCACCCCTATGTCCGTCGCCGTAACCGCATACGATACTGTCTGGGAAATAGATTCTCCGTAGACCAGTTTCCCTTTGACCGCTTCATACAGCTTTGCATTTTTCAATGCTTCAAGCGCAGCAACACCGTAGGGTGCGGTTCTGGGATTGGCTATCGCGATACGTTTGATCTTTGTTTCTTTCAAAAGTGCCAGGCCTTTGGAAAAATCCTGCACCTTTACCGAGAACAAAGCCAAAGAACCCTGCGCATACACCGCCGGTTCAGTCACCGCGTCCCCCTGCTTATACAAGGCTTCGGGATATTTCATATTGGCAGAAAGGAAAAGGTCAAAAGGTGCTCCTCGCTGTATCTGTGCCGTCAGTTTCCCGCTGCTTCCGAGTATGATATTTACTTTGGTATCGGGGTATTGCGCATGGTAAGCCTTGATCAAAGGCTCCATAGCATAGCTGACATTCGCCGCTACAGCAATGCGTATCTCTCCTGCCCCAAGAAACGTCGCCGCCAACATCAAAATACCGATCAGTCTCTGCATAGACATACTCATCTCCCCACCATGATATTGTTCGCTTCTATCTCGATCCTTACTCTGGACCCCTCTTCTATCGCCAATGCTTCTGCACGCTTTGCCGATATGACGGAAACCATCCTGTCATGGCCGCCGATATCTACCGTCACTTTTGCACTGCCGCTGTCTTTCTCCATCTGCACCACTTTGCCTTCAAGCGTATTTTCCGCTTTCCGATCCGGACTCT
>JALSTF010000150.1 GCA_026983895.1 Sulfurovum sp. | reverse complement strand
ATCAGGGAAAACGCAAAGCATTGTTCCTTTCACTGACAAATTCCTATCATGGAGAGACGATAGGGGCTCTTTCGGTAGGGGATGTCTCGCTTTACAAAGAGACTTATGAACCGTTGCTTATTGCCAATATGCAGGTGCCTGTTCCCAAAGATCAGAGTATGGAAGCGGCGAAAGAAGCGCTGTATATTCTGGAAGAGGTACTTGTATCCAAAGGGGAAGAGATCGCTGCATTGATCCTTGAACCTCTGATCCAGGGTGCAGGGGGGATGCATATGTATCATGCCGAATACCTTGCCGGTGCAAGAGCGTTGACACGGCAATACGGTGTGCACCTGATCGCCGACGAGATCATGACGGGGTTTGGACGTACGGGAAAGATGTTCGCCTGTGACCATGCGGGCATATCGCCTGATTTCATGACACTTTCAAAAGGCTTGACCGGAGGCTATCTTCCTCTCTCTGTCGTTATGACAAGTGACGAGGTTTACAGTGCGTTCTACTGTGATTACAATGAACATAAAGCCTTTTTGCATTCGCACAGCTATACGGGGAACCCGCTGGCCTGTACAGCGGCGTTGGCAACGCTTGACATTTTTGAAGCGGAGCATGTGCTTGAGGCAAATGAAAAGAAAAGTGCCTATATCGCCCAAGGGCTGGAAAAGTTCAAAGCACTGAAAAATATCGGCGAAGTGCGCCAACAGGGGATGGTAGCAGCAGTCGAACTGTCAGGATATGATCCGCAAGAGCGCATTGGGCTGCAGATCTACCGATATGGATTGCAAAAAGGTGTGCTGCTGCGGCCGCTTGGGAATGTGATCTATTTCATGCCCCCGTATATCATCACCTATGAAGAGATCGACAGAATGATGGATGTAGCATACGAAGGGATCAGAAAACTAAAAAAATGAATCCTATTTTCCGAAGAATTTCCCCAACAGGCTTTTGTTGGCTTTGGAGAGTCTTTCGTAATGGGCAGCGGCTCTTTTGACACCGGCTTCCATCGCTTCTTTGTAGAGTGATTCAGCCCTTTTGCTGTCTTTGCCTATGCCCACTCCTTTTTCATAGAGCTGGGCAAGATCGCAGATCGCTTCGGGGTAGTCATCATCCATCGCAAGGCGGTTGATGAGCGTAAAGGCTTCAGGAAGGTTCTTCTCCAGAAGCTCTCCCCTGAAAAGTTCCCGGGCCAGCATGAACTGTGCATACTTGGACTCTGTTGCACCGCAGATGAGCAGCAGTTGAGCCGCTTGGGCAAGATCGTTCTTCTCTCTAAGCTGACCTATATGGCCAATGACCTCTTCGACCTCTTCCTCGGTATAGCCTTCATTGCTGATTTTCAGGAGCCAGTTGTTGACAGAGTCGTATTGTGCGGATCCTTCGATCAGAGGAGGGTACTGTGTCATCATATTCTTGAGCTTCTGGTCGATGTAGGGGATCGTTTTGTAGCCTGAGTGTTTTACTTCCTTTTGCGGCTGTAGCGGTGCTCTCGGTTCTTCTTCCGACACAGGCTTTTGGACTGTCTCTTCTTTTTCCACCTCTATGTCATGAAGCACTTCGTTTTCCTGGATATCGGGGGTTTTATCTGGAAGAGGTTCCCTCTCTGCCTCTTCTGTGTCGATCTCCCGAAGCATGTCTTCATACGTTTCGATCACAACAGGGGCATCTTCTCCCGGCTTTGTTTCCTCGGTATCAAAAAAATCATCTTTGGGAATAACGTCTGTATCAATGTGACTCTCTTTAGTCACAGTGCCTTCTTCTGCAGGTGTATCAAAAAAATCATCTTTTGGCGTATGGCTGATATCAATATCGATATTGTCCTGCATGATATCATCCGCAGTAAGATTCAGCAGGTTGTCAAAATCGATGGTTTGGTCATTTTTGGGTTTCATTTCCTCTTTTGCTGCTTGGGGGGAGTCATCTGAGAGCGAATCAAAATCAAACAATTCGGTCTCTTTTGCCGCTGACGTTACTTCCGGCTCCGTGACAAAAAGGTCGAACTCTTTGATGATCTCCTGGTCATCCTGTAGTGTCCGCTGAACGATCTCTTCCGTCGGCGTTTCTATATATTGGGTGATAAGTGCCTGTGATTGTGCATAATTCTGTGCCTGCAGCCCAGCCAGTATCTCTTTGAGCTTTTCGTCATGTCTGAGTGAAGCAAGTTTGAGCATTTGCAGCTGAATGGTTTCGATATCGGTGAGGGATATGGCAATATTGATGATCTGTAGGCGTTTTTTGGTCTGGTTCATTGAATGATCCTGAAATGGGTATCTGAGTCGGTTTGGATTATTATAACAAAACTATTCTTTACATGGGTGTTGACATTTGTGTATCAGTTATATATCATTATAATATGGGCACCTCTAATAATAGGTAATGCTCACAATGGGTTTTGCAAATGTAAGATTTTGCAAGAGGCTTTCAAGTCCTAGCCATAGCTAAGAAG
>JALSTF010000149.1 GCA_026983895.1 Sulfurovum sp. | reverse complement strand
CCGTGATGGGAGATGAAGGCTGCAGCAAAGAGACACTCCTGGCATCGGATATTGTGGTAAAAGAGATCGTCTCAGCGATGGGAATGCTTCTTAATCCCAAACGGCTTATCGCGACTCTACGGAGATGATCGTTCCTTGATAGCCGGTCTTGGCAATGGCATCAAGCAGTATTGAGGTGTTCAAATCGTCATCAAACTGCACTTTTGCGCGCTTTGTGTTGAGCCTTACCCTGGCACTCTTTACCCCTTCAACCTTTTTAAGACTTTTTTTGATCGCTGTGGTACAGAGAGGACAGGTCATACCCTTTATTTGGATAGTTGCTGTCTTTTGGGCATAAAGAAGGGCGAGAGGCAGCAGTAGAAATATCTGTTTTTTCATGTTTACTCCAAAATAATAGAAACCCAGTAGGGGTAGGTGACAAAAAGAAGTACCAACAGTGTTACGCTTACAAGATACTGCAGGTGGTAGCGGCACAATGAATGGCTGCAGACAGTGCGTTTTTTTGTTTTTCGCAGATAGTCTATCCAAAGATAGAGGGTCAGTCCCAGAGCAGCCAGGGAAAAGTAGCTGTGAAAGGGTGCAAAGTACTGCAGGAATGAAAGAGAAGAGACGCTGATGCCAAAGAGAAGAAAAAGAAGTGGTGCCAGACAGCAGGTACTGGCAAGAAATGCCGATATGACTGCCCCGCCTATCAGGGCATAGAAGCTTCTGTTCTCCCTCTTTTCTTGCATCAGAGCTCCTGTGAAGTAATATGGTAGCGGAATGTTTTTGGCATGTAGTAGTCGAGTACTTCATCCTCTACTTCTGCATACGGGTATCCAAGCATATTGAGAGGATACTGTTCGGGTTTGGGTGAAAGGATAAAATCACGGGCATGGTTGAACCCTATCCAGTTCATTTCCCAACTGTGAAGATAACGCTTTTTCAATTCCTGTACGCGAGGCTGGCTGTGAGAGAGTTTCTCTACCAGTTCCAGTTTTGTGATGTCCGCCGGGTCACTGGGTATCCATCCCGCACCGGGAATAAAATATTCTACACGGCAGTGCTGCCAGGTTGTGATGTCGGCAAATCCGTGTTTGTCTGATTTTCCAAGTGCCAAAGAGAAGTGTGATGCACCAAGACGGATGCCAAAGACTTCTCTTGCCGGGATGCCCGCTGCCCGCAGAAGTGCTGTAAAAAGAGAAGAAATATCGGTACATTTCCCTCCAAAATAGCCGCTTTCGATCATTTTTCCTGCATCGCCTTTTCCGCAGCCAATCACGGCAGGATCACGGAAAGTGACTTCTGTCACCCAGTTGTAGATTGCACGCACTTTTTCAAAACGGTCTTTCATCCCCTGGGTGAGTTCATCGGCTTTTGCTTTGATCTTTCCATCAGTGGGAATATGTGCGGTGGGTTCTAGATAGCGTTTGACGCTTTGCGGAACGGGAAGATGCATTTTACTGAATTTTTCTATACGCGCCACAGGTACGCTTCGGTAAAATGTTTCTACTTCCATTTCTATGTGCAGCTGTTTTGGGGTGTTCCCTTTTTCCCATTGCGCATAGAAAATATCTGCGTCATAGGGATTGTCTGCATTGATCTCAAACCGGTCATAGTTTCCGTTAAATACAAAGGTACGTACTTTTTGGTATCCGGTGTACTGGGGCAACGGATTCCAAAGTTTTGCAGGAAAAGGTTGTGTGTCATGGTGCAGGTCAAAATCGAATACGAGTTTGAACTTTCGGCTTTTGGGTGTCTTTTCTTCTGCCATAAGCATGGAAGGGAGCAGTGTTGTGCCACCAAGGGCAAGCAGTGTATGTTTTAAAAAATGTCGTCGTTGTATCATCCTCGTATCTCCAGGAAATTTTTGGTACTGATGTCGTCCCATGCTTTGTTAAGCTTGTAGAAAGCTTCATAACTTGCCAATACACGCTTGAAATCTGGACTCTTCGCACTTTCGTCGGCAAGTACCTCTTTGAGTGCTGCCTTTGCCGCATCCATCATCTCTTTGGGGAAAGTCTTGATCTGTACATTCTTGGGAAGTTCCTGGAGGGCTTTGGCATTTTTGTAGCGGAATTCCTGTAGCATATTGCCCGTCATCTCCTCACTCGCTGCTGTGATAACGGCCCTGTGCTCATCGGAAAGTTTTTCCCATCGGGCTTTGTTGAATGTCAGTTCGAGGATAGAGCCGGGCTCATGCCAGCCTGTGTAGTAGTAGGGTGCTGCTTTGGCAAAGCCCATCATGCTGTCGAGTGCCGGCCCGACCCATTCGGTCGCATCGATGGTACCGCGTTCGAGCGAAGTGTAGATCTCTCCGGCGGGAAGCAGTACAGGGTTGGCGCCAAGGCGTTTCATCACTTCCCCTCCCAGGCCTGGAATACGCATTTTGAGCCCCTTGAGGTCGGCAAGGCTTTTGATCTCTTTTTTGAACCATCCTCCCATCTGGGGGCCGGTCGTACCTCCGATAAGCGG
>JALSTF010000148.1 GCA_026983895.1 Sulfurovum sp. | reverse complement strand
CGCACTTCCGCAGCGGCGGCAGACATTTTTGCCGCCTTTGTCTATATTGACCGCTTCACAGACGGGACAGCGAAGCAGTTCATCCTCTTTGATCTCTATCATGCCTCTGCCTCTTTTTGGCTATCCGAAAGAAAGATCCGTTTGCGCAGCATCCATATCTCAGAAATGTGAAGTGTTCGTGTCAAATAGATATCCAGCAGCACAAAAACGATCAACGCCCAGAAAGCGATCCCCATATGGATCTGGGCATAGCCGATGAGCTTGACCAGGGCGACCAGGATGCTGACAAGGAAGATGTCGCTCATACTCCAGGGTTTCAAATGCGAAAGCAGTACCAGAAGCTCTTTGCTCAGGTCTTTGCCCATACGCAGTTTTAAAAGGGCAAAAAGAAGCGCATAGATCCCAAAGATCAGCAGAGGAAAAATAAAGATCAAAAAAGCGCAGATCATCCCGACAATATAAAATCCGTTGTCAAAAAGGCCCGTAATGGTCTTGGGGATCGTAATGAACTGCTCGCTTCCGAGCAACTCTATCTTGACCAAAGGGAAAAAATTGGCAATGGCAAAAAAGATCAAGGCCGTGATACTCAGCGCCAGGCCGTGTCCTGCCAGTTTGCTGTCATAGCGGTACATCACACTTCCGCATTCGCTGCAGCAGGCTTTGGCCCCGTCTTTTATGGGTACATCCTGATGCAGCGTATGGCACTGGGGGCAGATGACGAGTTCATCCAGGGCATCTTCGTTTTCAATTTTCATGGCTATAATTATAGCAAAGTAAACCACAAGGGCAATGATGAAGATACTCTCTGTAGGCAGGACACTTTCACATGAGGACCTGGACATCACTTCCATAGAGGCATCTTCTCTGCCTGAGCATCATGATATAGAACGGTATGACTACGTCATCATCAACGGAGGGGACGGGACCATCAGAAGGGTCCTCTCCCAGCTTCACTCCCTGAAACAGATGCCTGTCTTCATCCTCAATCCTACCGGATCATTCAATGTTGTTGCCAAAATACACCGTGCCCCCCGCATTGAGACCGTACTCGACACATTGGCCAAAGGCGAAACCGTACGGACGGAAAAGCACCATATCTTCAAACTCAATAATGAACTCTTCCTTTTCTCCGCAGGGAACATGGGAGACCTCCAGCACATCTTCCTCTCCGAAACACTGCGTTTTGGCTGGCTCAGACACGGCATCGCCAAATACCTCCTTGCCGTTCTTTTCCTTTTTCCCGTCCATCTCATCATGACACCGTTCATGCTGATGAGCAGAACACGGTTCTTCATTTTCACTCCCGTACGCTTTATCAAAAAAGTGGGTACGTTCTACGGAGAGGTCCCACGGGAGATCACCTTTGACCTCGATAACGACTACAACATGCTGGAACTCGACGGGGATATCGTGACCGTCAAAGGCAGGCACCTGACGATCAGACAGGCGGAAAATGTCAAAGTGGTTACACGATAACTGTTAATCTAAGCGTGCTACTATAAGCAATTACATTCAAAGGAGCCAAAATGTTGAAAGATCTGTTTTATATCGGGTTGGGCGGTGCGCTGCTTGCCAAGGAAAAAGTCGAGCAGGAGCTGAACGAGCTTGTCGAAAAGGGCAAACTCAACAAAGATGAGGCACAAAAGCTCATAGACAAAGCCAAAGCCAAAGGTGAAGAAGAGCAGGAAGCCTTCAAAAGCAAACTCAAAGAGGCGGTCAAAGAGGTGATGGATGAAATGAACCTGGCTACCAAAGAGGACATAGAAAAACTGACCAAATCAGACAAAAAGTAGCCTCTTGAACCTGGCGTATTATTCACCCAGACGGGTTAAGGAAGTCTTTGTCTTTCTGATGACGGTCTACCTGCTGATCAAAAAGAAGGAGACATTCCTTTTTCTTACACCGCTCTCTCCGCCGGAGCTCAAAGAGAGCATCAACAGGCTCGGAGCGAGTTTCATCAAACTGGCCCAGGTGCTCGCTACCCGGGCAGATTTTTTCGATGATGCCTACCTACAGGAACTTCGTGCACTGCATGACGAGATCCCTCCTATGCCCAAGGCGGACTTTGAAACTGTCTACAGGAAGGCATTTTCGGACATGGAACCGTTCGAACACTTCGAGAAAACCCCCATCGCCAGTGCTTCCATCGGAGAAGTACATGAAGCCTGGCTCAAAAGCGGAGAGCATGTCGCGGTCAAACTTCGCCGCCTTCACATCGCCGAACAGGTGCAGGCAGATATAAAAATACTCACTTTTTTCAACAGGATCTTTCAGCCGTTCTTCTCCCACTACACGAAAAACTCCATCGATACCCTCATCGCTGAATTTTCCGATATGATCCTCAAAGAGGTGAATTTCCGCAACGAACTGGCCAACCTGAAAAGTTTCTCCCTGACCTATGAGAACAGCGGCGTGATCTTTCCAAAACCCTACGAAGCCTTCTGCAGCGACGAT
>JALSTF010000147.1 GCA_026983895.1 Sulfurovum sp. | reverse complement strand
CAATGGCCACATAGAGCGTATATTCTTTCAGGTCGAAGTAGATCGCATCGTCGAAATCTTTTGCGGTAATGGGGTCGATGGTACAGAAGTCCAGAGGGGTGAGGTCGATACGATCGGTATGTTCCTCTTTGGTCACTTCCGATTCGATCTGCAGTGCTTCTTCCACACACTCGGGAGGAAAGGCATCATGGCGGTTGTAGAGCGCCAGGGAGATCCTCTCATCTACTCTCGGGTCATCGAGATGTCCGAAGACTTCCAGTACCCTGTCATCATCGATATCAACCTTCATGACCGTACCGAGTTTGAAGGCTTTGAGGTCCATCCCCTCCATGACGGCATGGGTTGGTTCGCCTGTTTTGATATTGAGAACAAGGAAGTTGCCCATTTCATCCCTGTGGGTATAGGCGATGGTGAAAAGATGGGCTTTGGTGATGACCATGAGCACCTTGCCGCTGGCACGTCCGCGTCTTGCGATGACCCGCTTGACCACGACCGTGTCGCCGTTCTTCGCTTCGCCGAGATGGTCGGGTTCCACCAGCAGGTCTTTTTGTTCTTTGAACTGTGCTTCGACATAACCCCTGCCGTCTTTTCCTATATAAAGTTGGCCTGCACGGTAGAGAGAACCCAGTTTCCAAAGGCCGTTCACCTCTTCGAGTGCACCGATACGCTGCAGCTCTTTGAATGTGTTCTGATCTTCGGGTTCAATATCGGAAGGCAGGCAGCCGTTGGTAAGCTGGATGGCGAAAGCAGACATCAGTGATGCCTGCTTTCAGTGAGGAGTACTGGCATGCATTGCGTTGTAATACTTTGATTTATTTTTTTCATAATAGAAATTATAACAGATTTCTTCCGTGAAAAGGATCAGTGGTCTCTTTTGTGCCTCCATGGGGAGTAGGGTTTGTCCCAATAGCCTGGAAGTTTCTGCCCATCGTTGATGTTCTGGAAGTGCTTCTCTTCGTGTGCATGGATCTCTGCCCTGATCTCGGAGACATATCTGGCCTGAAGTTTTTCATCTATCTGGCTCGGAGTAAGGTTTTCTTCAACCAGTTCGTGTTCGAACGTTTCCAGGTCGAAAGTTTTCCCCAAAAAGGAGCAGAGGTTAATAACATCACGCTTGGCGTTGCCCAGGCAGCTCGTGGCTCCGGGGCTGGGTGTCATGTTGAAAATGACTCCCTCACCAGTATTGATGGAGGCTTCTCCCAGCATCAGTTTGCGCTCCTTTTTGTCGAGTACCTGAGGGCGTACACCACCGAACCCTTCCGCATAGTGGATATCATCTACACTTAAAGAAGGGATGATCTTTCGTGCATCTTTGACGAAAAGTCTTTTGTTAAAATAGGGCACTTCAAAAAGGAAGTTCCTGAAAATGTAGTTGCGGATGTCGCTGTCCTTGAGCAGGTCATAGAAGATAGTGACGATATTCGCATCAAAATTGAGGGTTTTCCAAAAGTCCAGATAGGTACCCGGTTTGTAACGTTCGAGTTTGGGAAGGACCAGTGCGGTCGGGCCGAAGCGTGTCAAACCGTGTTCAAGGATGTCGGGGTCGCCGTGAAGTGCTGCAAAGGGCAGTTTGGGGTTCTGGACCATGTAGACTTTGCCGTTGAGCATCTTCTGGTTGGTCATATAGAAAGAACCGGCCATGGGAAGGGTAGCGAAATCCAGGCCATAGCCCATTTTGTGGGCAAGGAAAAGAGAATGGGCACCGGCATTGACCACAACACTGTCGGCAAAATAATGCTTGCCCGCCGTCTCTATCTGATAACCTCCTTCATGCAGTTTCCTGATGTCCGTTACACGGGTATTCAAAAAGAGATCGACCTGGGTATCGGGCTCCTTTTTTGCATTTTCGATGAACGTTTCTGTCATCCTGCCGTAATCGACCGTGGTCCACTCTCCTATGGAACCGATGCCGACGATGGTCTCCGGCCTTTCATTGCCGTTCTCGTCGAAGACCAGCTTTGGTTCGATGGTCTTGAGATGTGTTTTGTCCCAGACCTGCAGGTTGGGGAAGAGCTCCTTGAACTCCTCGCAGCGTTCCAGCATGAATTCTACTTCCCTGTCTCCCACCCCCAGTGCCATCTTCTGATGGGAAAAGATGACTTCATTTTCCAGTTTATGCTGTAAGCAGTACTTCTCGACCATTTTGGCGGTCTTTTTGGTGATGGAGGCTTTGGAGACAGTGTAGTTGGTCTCGATATCCCCGAAATGGATGGTTTGGGAGTTGGCTTTTCCGTTGGTGTTGAGAGGGGCGACCTTCTCGTACTTTTCGAGAACAGCGATACGTTTGATATCGGTATAGCGGGCCAGTTCATAAGCGAGTGCGGCACCGGAAATGCCGGCACCGACGATGAGGATTTCGTAGTGGTCTGTATTCATGAGAAATACCTTTTAAATAATAAAATAGTATAGTTAATTTTTATGTAGAAAGTTCTGAAAGAAAAAGGAATGTTGGATGCTTTCCGGCGGAGCAACTCCCGCGGCTGCCATCCTGGCACAAGAGTGTACCGGCGCTACTGCTTGAGT
>JALSTF010000146.1 GCA_026983895.1 Sulfurovum sp. | reverse complement strand
TGTCGTGTATCCCTTCATCGCATTGCGGTAGGGCATAGGGAAATAGGATTTTCTATAGTTGCAGGCTTTGGCTTTGATATACGTATTCATCCCTATCGTTGCCTGTGATTCACAGTCCTGGGCAAGTGCCTTGAGGTCAGCCCCCGGTGCTTTTACTTTTATCTTCAGCTTTGCCCAATGTATCGGGTTGGTGATATCGATGTCGCTGATGCTGCGCTTGCTTACACGCGGGGTGATGATACTTCTGGGGTATTGGGCATGCATGATATCTGCTGCAAGCAGGGTATAAATGTTGATATGCGTACTTTCACGTCTGATCTGGTTCAGGTACTTTTTTTGTTTGGTGAGCAGATAGACCCAAAAAAGCGACTTGTCCTTTTCCCAGCGTTTGAGGTAGGTATCATGTGCTTTGTGGAAATAGACCAGTGCTTTTTGCAGTTTCTTTTTCTGTACCAGCCGGATGCCCTCATTGAAAAGTTTGTTTCCTTCGGCCTGATGTTTCCAGTCTTCTATCTGCTCCTCTGTTACATAGGGCTTATGGGTGATATTGGGCGGATTGACACCGGTCTTCTTCTTATAGGCGATACGCAGTTTTTTGTTGATGTTGTCAACATCCCTGATAATGGCTTTGGCCTGTGGTGCAGTGGTGCTTCGCTGCATCAGGAACCGCCAGATATAATAGTCCTTCTCCACGCTTCGGGGCATGCTGTGTACCTGAGAGTAGGAGAAAGTCTTTGCGCTGAGGTCGGTGGAACCGAGAGTGAACAGAAGTACACAGACGGTCAAGATCGTTTTGAACATCATGGTATTACAGCAGGGCACGCATCATGAAAGTGTCGATGAATTGCAGGCCGAGGATGATGACAAGCGGAGAAAGATCGATCCCCCCGATAACAAGAAAAGGCATTTTTCTGTGCATCCAGATGTATAATGGCTCTGTCATTCTGTAGAGTATCTGTACGATAGGGTTGCTTGGGTCGGGACGCACAAAGCTCAGCAGTGCGGCAATGATAACGATCCATATATAAAGATTGATCACAGTATGGATCAGTTGTACGATTGAAAAGATGAGTGCATTCATGAGGCTACCTCCAGTAGATAAGATTTGATATACGGATAGATTTCGCTCAGCTCCGGTCCCTGTGGGGCACCGGTAAGCAGTATCCTAAGCGGTTTGAAGAGCTGTTTTTCGTTAAGCCCGCTCTCTTTTATGAGGTGGGCTTTGAATAGATCGAAAGTGTCGATCATCGGTGCCTGGGCAATGATCTTTTCAAGAAGGCGCATCTGCTCTCCCCATTCTCCGGAAAAATCCTTGGGAGAAAAGACCGCTTTGATCTTTGCTTCGAGTTCGTTAAGCGTACTTGCTTCTTCCAGATAAAGCTTGGCGAGTCTGCCAATATCTTCGTCAGCGAAACCAAAGACCATAGAGAGACGTTTGTCATCCATTTTCTCTAAGTGTTTTCTGTTAAGGAAACGCAGTGTATCGATGTCAAATATGGCGGGAGATCCGGAAATCTTCTTCAGGTCAAACCACTCTAACGCTTCGGGCAGGGTAAAGACCTTCTGCGGGGTTTTGTTGCCCAGGAGAATAAGGTAGTTGGCAATGGCATCGGGGATGAAGCCCTGTTCAAAAAGCCATTTGACCGAAAAGGCATCATCCCCTTCGCCCATCTTCCTGCCTTCGGTATTGAGGATGGCAGGCAAGTGTGCATAGAGGGTCTCTTCTTCATAGCCCAGCTGCTGCTTGATATAGATCTGTCTGGGGGTATTGGAGAGATGCTCTTCTGAGCGGATGATGAAATCCACCCCGGAAAGCATATCGTCGCAGGCGCAGGCGAAGTTGTAGGTTGGGGTGCCGTCAGCTTTGAGAATAACGAAAGAGTCCACTTCACCGGCTTCTGTGGCAACATCCCCTTTGATTAGGTCATGGTTGACGATGTCATGGTCAGGTTTTTTTATGCGGATGACAAACGGGGTCTTCTCTTCCCTGAGTCTCTTCAGTGTCTCTTTGTCTGTTTCGAAACATTTGCCGCTGTAACGGTAGGCGGTATTTTCTGCTTCTGCTTTGTCTGCTTCAAGCTGTTCCGGTGTACAGGTACAGATGAAAGCCTTGCCCTCTTCAAGCAGTCTTATGGCAAGTGTCTGGTGAATATTCAAGTGTTCACTCTGGTGAAATACAGAGTCATGCTTTAAAGCGAACTTTTCAAGGATCTGGAGGATCTCGGTATCTTTTCCCTCGATATTGCGCTCTTTGTCCGTATCTTCGATGCGTACGATGAAAGGCTCATCTCTCTGCCGGGCAACCATATAATTTAAAATGGCCACACGCAGACTTTCTGTGTGCATATCACCCGTAGGCGAAGGTGCAAATCTTAGCATCTATGCTGCTCCTATGCGTTTTTAAGTGCAGTATTATAGGGTTTTTTGCTTTAGATAACATCAAAAAACATGATGAAGCGTGAGCATAGGTTCCAACACTGAACAATAAGCACTAATTGGCTAAAATACCTCTCTTGTATCAGTCTCATATTCAAAG
>JALSTF010000145.1 GCA_026983895.1 Sulfurovum sp. | reverse complement strand
CAGGACAAAATCGGCATAGGCAAAGATCTTTTTGCCCAGTTCCGACGATACTTTCTCGTCATTGGGAACCACCTGTGCAGAAAAGAGGCCGTTGAATTCCGCTGCATAATACAGCATCGGCTGACCGATATAAAGCTGTGTTTCATCTACTTGAATCAGATTTTTTTCCATGGTATGCAACGCTTCTTCACCGAAGCCCTGTGCCATTTTATAAGCAAAATGCTTGATATTGCTGCGAGTATGCGAGCCCTCCTGAAGTTTCGGGTTGACGATACGCAGGTCCCACTCAAGGGCGACTGCTTTTCGGTAGTGATCTTCATAATACTCCAGAGGGTGCCCTACCTGAAGCGGTGTGGTGATCTTCATCCACCGCCGGTCCACTTCAGCCCACATGCGAATGAGTTCATTTGTTTTTTTATGGGAGAAGGCCTGTTTAAGCGCCGTAAAGTAAGCGATCCATTCCTGTTTCTGGCCAAAAACTTCATCCTCGTTCTGACCCAGCAGGGCTATAAGCTGCTCCAGTGCAATAACCACGCTTTCCACCTCTCGGGGAAAAGCTTCGGCATAGGCAAGGCTTTTGTAGCCCTCCTCTGTCTTTTCAAGCACAGAATAACAGCGGTCGCCGGTATGACCGCTCTCATCCGTATCGAGCAGCGACTGGTTCTGCAGCATTTCAAAGACTTTGGCATCGTCACCCTGGAACATTTCCGAAAGTTCCAGGTTGACCGAATAGAGGATATGGTCGGTCCAGTGACTCTGCCACTCGCTCAGTCTCAAACCTACGAAATGCACACCGAAGATCAGTGAGCGGTAGAACGGCGTCAAAAGTGTATTTTCCTCGATCCAGCCTATCAGACTCTCATGCCGTGCAATGTGCATCATGCTGACAAAACCGTATGCCAACTCTTTTTTGACACGGATCTCTTCCTCACTGAGATCCAGTTTTCCAAGTACCTGTTCCAGTGCATCTTCCCTCAGATTCACCATACGTGTCAGTGCCGCCATCACGGTATCATCATTTTTGGGGATATCCAAAAGTTTCAAAAAAGCATCGACACTCTGCTGTGCTTTTTCGTGCTTTCCGTGAAGAAGGTCGTAAAACCCGTTCAGCTCCGCCTGCCTGCTTTGGAGCTCCAGATAGACTGCCTGCAGGTCGTTCATGAATTGTTGTTTTTTACGACTCTGCATTGAGTGCCTCACTGTACTGCATTTTAATTCTTGTCATGTTATTTCCTTGTAGGGTGTTGTCTCATGACAACACCTTTTATATATGTTCTTCCCATTTTTTGGTGTTGTAAGGGTACAACACCCTACTGTTATTTATTTTTCAGCATCCCAATAATAGGCTTCGCCAAAGCCAAAGCCTTCCCCCGGTGCGAAATCGAAGACTTCACCTCATCATCCAGCTCTCCCAGTGTCCTGTCGCAGCCGGAGGGAATGAACATCGGGTCATACCCAAAGCCTTTCTCTCCCCTGGCTTCGTCGATCACCTCGCCGTGCATCCATCCGTGCACCACATATTCTCCGTATTTGGAAACGATGGCAATGGCTGCGGTATAGTAAGCCGGTGCAGACTTCAGCCCTTTGGCTTTCACGGCATCGATAAGTTTGTAAAGGTTCTCTTTGTCATCAGCCCCTTCTCCGGCATAACGCGCAGAATAGATACCCGGAGCACCGCCCAGTACAGGCAGGGAAATACCGCTGTCATCCGCGATCACCAGAAAGTCGTCACCCAGTTTTTCATAAATGGTGCGCGCTTTGATCAGTGCATTTTCCGCAAATGTGCTGCCATCCTCCACGATATCAAATGCCCCCAGCAATTCAGAGAATGCCGTGACCTCATCCTGACACATTTGCCTGAACTCACGCAATTTGCCTTTATTGCCCGTTGCCAATACAAGTTTCATGCCCAATTAACCTTTTATTACTATAATGAGGACAAATTTTATCGTACTAAAGGTATCACTATGATTAAACAGATCATGCCGTTGAGTCTTATCGTTGCTTTACGCTTCTTCGGACTTTTCATCGTCCTTCCCGTACTTTCTATCTATGCCCTCCGCATGGAAGGTGCAACACCGTTTCTGGCCGGCCTTGTCGTAGGGGGATACGCCTTGACACAGGCACTTTTCCAAGTCCCCTTTGGATTGATGAGCGATAAAATAGGCCGAAAAAAAACCCTGCTGTTCGGACTGCTCATTTTCATCGCCGGTTCAGTGATCGCCGCGATGAGCGACAATATCTATATGCTGCTTGTCGGACGCTTCCTTCAGGGGGCAGGAGCCATCGGTTCGGTCGTCTCGGCGATGATCGCCGACCTGGTCAAGGAGGAGCAGAGAGCCCACGCTATGGCAGTGATGGGCGGGACCATTGCGATGAGTTTTGCCGCAGCGATGATCATCGCCCCCATCGTAGGAGGCCACTGGGGCATCGACACGCTTTTCTGGCTGACAGCCATCCTCTCGTTTATGGCCATCGGCATCCTCTTTACCGCCGTGCCCAAGCCGCCCAAGATCGTCCACTCCTATGCAGAGGAGGAGTCGAAGATGCTCGATGTCTTCAAGGACAAGTCCCTGACACGCATGTATATCACT
>JALSTF010000144.1 GCA_026983895.1 Sulfurovum sp. | reverse complement strand
GGCGATACCACCCAGCGACATGATGTTGCTGCCGATACCGAAGAGTTTCATCAGCAGGAAGGTCAGGCCGATGGTCAGCGGCAGGACAATGAGCACGATGAGCGATGAGCGCAGGTGTGCCAGGAAAAGCCCAATGATGATGACCACGATGATACTCTCTTCTATCAGTGTGTGCTTGAGCGTACCGACTGCTTTTCCGATGAGTTCGGAACGGTCATAGGTGGTGACTACGTCCACCCCTTCGACCTTGAGCTCTTTCATCTTCGCTTTGATACGCTGCAGTGCCTTGTAGACATCTTCGCCGTAGCGCAGCATCACGATACCGCCGACCACTTCGCCTTCCCCGTTAAGGTCTGCCATACCGCGCCTCGCGGCAGGGACCTTCTCGACACGCCCGATGTCACCCAGCGTCAGCGGTACGCCGTCTTTGGTCGTGATGACGAGGTTTCTCATCTCGTCGAGATTTTTGATGTAGCCTTTGGCCTGCACCATCCACTCATAGCCGTTCTGAATGACGATACGCCCGCCGGTGTCATTGTTGTTCTCTTTGAGCGTACGTGCCACATCCTTGATGGAGAGGTTGTGCTGTACAAGCGCATCGTTGTTGACCGTGATCTGGTAGGTCGGGATGAACCCGCCGATAGTTGCGACTTCGCTTACGCCGTCGACACCCATCAGAGCATATTTGTAGTAGTAATCCTGCAGGGTACGCAGCTCTTCGAGTGTCTTGGTCTTGGAAGTGAGGGCGTATTCGTAAGCCCAGCCTACACCGGAAGCATCCGGCCCGAGTGTAACTTCCATACCGTCAGGCAGCTGGCTCTGGATGGAAGCGAGCTGTTCGAGTACACGGGAGCGTGCCCAGTAGAGGTCGGTACCCTCCTTGAAAATGATGTAGATCAGGGCATTTTCATAGGTGGAGAATCCCCGGACCGTCTCAATGTTGGCGATGGCAAGGAACTGTGCCACAAGCGGGTAGGTCCCCTGGTCCTCGATGATCTCAGGACTTTGTCCTTTCCATGTCACCTGGACGATCACCTGCGGCGGTGAGAGGTCGGGCAGGGCATCGAGAGGGGTGTTCTTCATGGACCATATCGAGCCCATAATGATGAACAGCGTGGCCATGAGGACCAGAAAACGGTTTTTGACACTGAATGCGATCAGTTTTTCAATCATGATTGAATCCTTGGTTGTTCGTGATGCGACAAGTCGCATGAGCCTGCTGCTGAAGCAAACATAGCGTTAGCATAGTAAAATGGGCTTTGCTCATTTTGCATCCTGTCAATAGATGCTGTTGATCTGGGCATCAGAGTCCATCATGAACAATGCGTTGTTGACGACACTTTCGCCTTCATGCAAACCTTCTTTAACTACGAAATATCGGTTGTCAAGCGGTTCCAGCTCGATCTTGACCGGTTCGTACTCCCCTTTGAATTGTGTAGCAAGGAAGGCATACCACTTTCCGTCCTTTCGGAGTGCGGCCGTACGGGGGATGACCAGCCTGCTTTTGGCCGAGGCCGAAGCGTGTACTTTGGCATACATACCCGGTTTGAGAAGCTCTTGGGCATTGTCTATACTCAAACGCAGTGTGGCAGTCGCCTCTTTGGGATCGAGTCTCGGGTAAAGCAGCATTTTCTTTGCTTTAAAGGCCATGGGTATGCCCTCAACCCTGACGGTAAAGTGATCCAGACTGCCAAGTTTTTTCAACTCGTTCTGAAAAAGTTTGGCTTCCATCCAGACTTTGTCGAGATTGACGATCTCGAAGAGTGTCTGCTGTTTTTTGAAACTCGACCCTTCATTAAGCTTTTTCGTGAAGATCCATCCCGAGATGGGGGCATAGATCATCGTATATTCATCCGCCTTTCCGCTCTTTTTTATCTGATCTATCTCTTTTTCGCTGACATTGAGGAGTCTGAGCTTCTCTTTGGCTCCTCTGAGCATGCCCGGTGAGGAGCGTTGCGCATTGAAGCGGATGGAATTGAGATAATCCTGCTTGGCCTTGTAGACCTCCGGAGAGTAGACCTTTGCCAGGGCTTCGCCTTTCTGGACCTTTTTGTAGAGCGTGTCGGCATAGAGTGCTTCGACAAAACCGCTGTACCAGGCAACGACATCGACCCTGCGAGAGTCCTCTACGGTAATGTAGCCGTAGTTGACCTGCTCTTTGGCCGCTTTGATGCGTTTGACCTTCACGGTCCTGACATTGAAGAGCTGCTCGATGATGCGACGGTTCTTCTTTGCTTGTATCTTTTTGGGGTCTTTCTTCGCCGCTTTGGCTTCCTCGGCTTCCTTTTTCAGCATGGCTGCATGTTCCTCTGGTGTCATGGTCGTACTCTGTTTCTCAGGGGTGGAAGGTGCTTTTTCCTCCGCCTCTTTTTTCAGCATAGCGGCATGTTCTTCGGCTGACATGGCAGTACCCGTCTCTATTTTGGCAGTTTCCGGTTTTTTGGGTATGGATTTTGCGGCGGTATCTTTGTCGGTACTGCATTTCCCGGATTCGCATTTCATCTCCGCCTGGGCCGAGAGTGTCAGCAGCAGGACAGCTGCAACGATTTTAAGTGTGTGGTGTTTCATTATTTGATCTCCCCGATGAGTGATTTGAG
>JALSTF010000143.1 GCA_026983895.1 Sulfurovum sp. | reverse complement strand
GGTTTCATTACCGGTTTCATTATGATACCTGCGATCATACTCTTCCCAAAATACAAAGGCCCCATCATGCATCATCTCAACAGGGTGTCGCTCTTCCTCATGGGTGCGAAAGTTTCCCAGGAAGGGAAAATGGATCCCGAAGCTGATATGATCGTCATGAACCACCAGGGTATCATCGATATCGTCGGTATGGAAGCATTGCAGGGGAACCACCTGCGCTGGATCGCCAAAAAAGAACTTTTCGAAATGCCGCTTTACGGACATTTGCTGAAGAACGGAGATATGATCTCCCTTGACAGAAACTCCAAGGCGGGCCTTATCAAACTGATGAAAGATGTCAAAGAGTCCCTTGACGAGAAGCACCGTGCCGTAGCGATATTCCCTGAAGGAACACGTGCCAAGGACCAAAAGGTCCTGCCTTTCAAACAGGGCACCAGGATGATCGCGGAAAAACTCGGACTGAAAGTGCAACCGGTAGTGATCACGGGAAGCAAATGGGTACTCAACGAACATGACCGAACAGGCCATAGCGGTACAGTACACTACAAGTTCCTCCCTACTGTCACTGCTGACAAGAATGACAAAGCATGGTTCGACAAGATCCACGACACCATGCAGGAAGAGATAGATGAGCAATACGCTAACGATCATCGAAGCCGATAAACCCAAATGATGCATTAGAATATAAAGGTTTGGGATCATATTCACACATAAGGAAAATCGTGTCAACACTTAAAAAAGAGATAGAAAAACACATTAAAAAACTGGTAAATCCGCTTAAAGAAGAAGAGGAGTTGCTTGCTGCCCTGAAGGGCAAAATGACAAAAAAAGAATTAAAACTGCTCAAGGGATGGGCTGAGGGGATCGATACGGAAGAGATCCGTACCAAACTGAATCTTGACGAGACCCACTACGGGGAACTCTCCTCAAAACTCATCAAAAAGCTTAATCAGGAAAAGATCAAGCAGGCGATCTGTATTTGACAGCCGCCAAAGGGGGCAGACTTGGCGTCTGCCCTGTTTTCAACTCATATCCGGCATATCGGTATGGAGTGTTTTGGGTTTGACAGGATTCTTTCCTTTTGAAGGTCCTGCCTCTTTGCTGCTGTCTGACGGAAGCGTTCGCTGTTGTTCTTTTTTCACATCATCCGCTTTGGGTGCCGGGTGCTGTTCCTTGGGCACGACAACTTTTTCAGTTTCTTTCTTTGGTACTGCAGTCTTTACCGCACTTTTTTGGGGTTCTGTTTTAGGTGCCACGGGTATAGCGACAGCCTTCGCCGCACCTTTTTTCTTCCCGATGCTCACAATAAGCCTGCCGTTCCTGTATTCAGTCTTGATAGCAGATTCATCCGCATCCGCAGGAAGCGACGTACTTTGCTGATACATCCTGACCGAACGTGACTGGCTGACACTGTTGGGCCCTTTCTTCTCTTTTTCCTGGACGATCTTGGCGGTAATGTTCATCATGCCGTTGGCTGTTTTGATATCAATATGGTTCTCTTTGCTCTCGGGAATACTGGTCATAAGCTCATAATGGTCGCCTTTGTCCGCCAGCTGGTTCCCTACTGCCATTCTGTAGGTACCCAGTGGGCTGACAAGCCCTGAAGATCTCTGGTTCATTCTATGCTGCATCTGTTCGAACATTTTGTCCATTTTATGCTGCATCTGCATCATCTCTTTAAAAATATCATCCCCGAACGGATCGTTGAAGAACGGATCATTGAACGGGTCAGAAGCATGCAGTGAAAGTGTCGCTGCCAAAGGCAGCATTAAAAGGGTAAGTTTTTTCTTTATCATGGTTCACTCCTAGAATCGTTATCCGGGAACTCCTTGCGAAGTCCCTTTGTGAAAGCATTATAGACTTGTAAGTTTAACCGTTTTTAAACCCAAATGATGCATTGGAATCGCTAAAGGCTTAGTGCATAGGGTGATCTCTCATGCACCGTTTGGGTTAACTCTTCAAAGGCGTCCTAATCTCTTTTTATCAAATCATCTATCGATAATTCAGTGGTAGTATTTTTACCCATGACCGCCAACAGTGAACGTACCCCGGAAAGAAGTTCACGGTGATAGTTGGCAACATGCTTTGCCTTCTCGCGTACCAGATACTTACTCCTTTTGGATTCATCCATCGTCGCCAGACCCACCGGACAGTTCCTTCCGCCTGCCCCGGAACATTCACGTGCCCGGATGCATCCGGCGGAGATCATGAAGCCTCTGGCAATATTGATGAAGTCCGCACCGTAGCAGAGCAGTTCGACCACATCATCGGGTGTCAGTACCTTCTCCGCCGCTATGATCCGCATATCCTCACGCAAGCCATACGCTTCCAGCACTTCAGTCACGATCCTGAGTGCTTCACGGATAGGCAGGCCTATTTTGCTCATCATCTCCAGCGGCGCTGTCGCAGAACCGCCGTCACCACCGTCAACGGTAATGAAATCCGCGATACTTCTGCCCTGTGCTTTTCTCTCTTTCAATGCTTTTGCATAAACTTCAAAATCTTCACGGGTGGAGATGACGATCTTGAATCCGACCGGTTTCCCTGAGAGCTCCTGCAGCTTTGAAATGAAGCCAAAAAAAGTTTCCGTATCTTCAGCATAGGGAAAACGGTTGG
>JALSTF010000142.1 GCA_026983895.1 Sulfurovum sp. | reverse complement strand
AGCCGCTGCGGTCTGGATAGCCGTGATCGTAGGCCTTGAGAAGTCATGGTACTCTTCACCTCTTTTGTATTTGTAGTATCCGCCTTTGTAAAGCGCTTTGGCTTTGCCGTCGAAGGCATGGGTATACGCGCGCTGATGGTTGCTGTTGAGCCTTGCATCGATATCCTCATAGCCGAGTCCTTTGAGAAGTCCGCGCGCTCCGGAAAAACATTCGCTGACGATCTCGTCGCTCAAACCGATCACATCGAAGAGTTTGGAATTCCTGTATGAAGAGAGTGTGGAGATCCCCATCTTTGACATGATCTTCAGCAATCCCGAACCCATAGCACGTCTGAAGCGCTTGAGGTTCATTTTCATATCATACACATCTTCAGAGAGTTGTTCAACTGTATAGTAAAGCAGATACGGATAGATCGCAGCAGCACCGAAACCTACCATACAGGCTGCAGAGTGCGGATCGAATACTTCGCCGGTGACCGCAACAATACTTGTCAAATGTCTAAGCTCTGCATCAAGCAGTACCTGGCTCAAACGTCCGATCAGCATCAGCATCGGGATCACTTTCGTCTCATCATTCAAACCTCTGTCGTCAAGGATAATGGTCCTCACACCTTCTTTGCGCACATCTTCAACGATCCGGTCGACCAATGTATTCAAGCTTGCCTTGAGATCTGTCGTGTAGCTTGTGTCATACGTTTTTGCTTTATAGGCAGGATCATATTTTTCATTCGTTTCATCACCGAATTCCTGGAGAATGGTGAATTTTTCTGCCGACATGACAGGAAGTACCGTTTTAAGCCGCTTTGCATGCTCGGCATCATCGGACAGTACATTCTGTACTTCTCCAAAACCGGTATTGAGGCTCATCACTGTTTTTTCCCGGATCGGGTCTATCGGCGGGTTGGTCACCTGTGCGAACTTTTGTTTGAAAAAGTCGGTAAAGTTCCTCTGCTGTGTCGAGAACGCAGCGATAGGTGTATCATCACCCATGGCACCGGTGGTCTCTTTCCCTTCTGCGATCATCGGTTTGATCACTTCCCTCATCACTTCCAGCGTATAGTTGAAGTAACGCTGCTTGGCTTCCATCTTCTTGTGGTCGGTAGAAGATTTCTCTATTTTGGCTGTAGGGACATGCTCCTGCAGATAGCTCATATTTTGGCTGAGCCATTTGTTATACGGATACATGGATTTGAGATAGTCGTCGATATCTTTTGACTTCAGTACCCGCCCGTACTTCAGATCGACACCCATCATTTCACCCGACTGAAGGCGGCCGCGTTCAACGATCTTTTCTTCGGGAATGCCCAGAACACCATACTCGGATGTGATCAGAAGCCTGTTGTCGTTCGTAATGACATATTTTGAAGGCCTGAGGCCGTTCCTGTCAAGTACACAACCGATATAGCGTCCGTCGGTCATACTTACTGCCGCCGGTCCGTCCCACGGTTCAAAACAGGTAGACGCATACTCATAGAAAGCTCTGAGATCTGCATCCATCTGTGACGCATTGTGCCATGGTGCCGGGACAAGGGAACGTGCCGCTTTGAAGAAATCAACACCGTTGACACGAAGGAATTCCATGAAATTGTCCAGACTCGCCGAGTCGCTCATACCGTCCTGAATGACATTTGACAAACGTTTCATCTCTTCATCGGTAAAAACTTTGGACTTTACAGCCGCCATCTTTGCCTTGACATTGAAACGGTTGGCGGTCACTGAGTTGATCTCACCGTTGTGTGCGATCATCCTGAACGGCTGTGCCAGTCTCCATTCCGGCAATGTGTTGGTTGAAAAACGCTGATGGAAGAGACAGAAGGAGATCTTGAAACGCTCATCGGCAAGGTCTCGATAGAACTCTTTGATGTGTGTCGGCATCACAAGCCCCTTGTAGGAGACCACTTTGGTAGAGAAAGAAGGTATATAGAAATCACGGTCGTCTCTCAATTCATGCTCTATCTCTTTTCGTGAAAGGTAAACCAGTGCTTCAAAACGCTCAGTGGCCACCACACCTTCAGGCGCTACGAAAACCTGGTAGATATTCGGCAGTGAAGCGATCGCCTGTTCCCCAAGAGCATTCGTATCGACCGGTACGGTACGCGTATAAACGATCTTGAGGTCATTGTTCGCACAAACATGCTCGATGGTCTTCATATCGGATGCTTTACGCGAGAAAACCATTGCAACTGCATAGTTCATAGGCAGTTCAATACCCTCTTTGGCCGCTTCCTGCTCGAAGAAAGATTTGGGAAGTGAGAGAAGAAGCCCGGAACCGTCACCTGTTTTGCCGTCGGCTGCTATCGCGCCCCTGTGCATCATACGCGACAGCGATGTTACCGCATCTTCCAAGTTTTGGTGGGTAGGTGTATTGTCGATCGAGCAAAGCAGCCCGAATCCACAATTGTCCTTGAACGAGGTAAATAAATCTCTCATAAGTCAACCTTAAAAATAGTATTGTAGAAGCACAGATAGACATACTATAAGTGTTCAAAATGGTGATGATTATACAAAAATATACGTTAGATTTAAATTAATATCCCTCTGTGCCGTACCCACCGGCAAAGCACAGAGGGACTTTAGGGCACTTCTAATAGGCTTTTGTCTATAATTGAACATAGATTATGCCA
>JALSTF010000141.1 GCA_026983895.1 Sulfurovum sp. | reverse complement strand
GAATCTTATTAATATTATTAACAACATCTTTTTCAATATCATCACCATACTCAGAACGTAAATGTAGCCGAGTAATTAACTTTAAATTTGTATAGGTATCTACGTACTTTAATAAATCATTAATTTCATCGCTATTTAAATTTTTTTCTATATTTACTTTGTATTCTGAAGATTCAATATTTTCCAATTCAAGATAAATTTTCATATCATCATTATCAATGTCTACTCTTTTTAAAATGCCGTATTGTAAATTTTCTGAGTCATCAATATACGTTAAAGTTAATTTAGTATGACGTTCAGTAATTTCAAATGAAAAAATAACTTCATCATCTTTATTTTTAAAACTATCATTAGTACCTAACTGTGAAAAAGGGTTATCATACTTTATTTTTTGAATATTGTTACCAAATGTTTTATTTACATTTAAAAGAGATAAGGCTTGAAGTATAGAAGATTTTCCGCTAGAATTTTCACCCATTATTATAGTAATTGGTTTTATTTCTATAGCTTCATATTCTTTTATAGCTTTAATATTTTTACAACCAAATTTAACTATCATACAATATTTCCTTTTTAATTTTTGCTGCCAGCTGTTCGGGAAGAAGCCCGAGGCTCTCTTCGACCAGCTTTGTATTGCCGTGTCTGATAAAATGATCATCATACTCAAAAGAAGTTAATGCTACATTATGTATCTCTTTTTCATTCAGCATTTCAAGGAGTGCAGATCCTACCCCGCCCTGTTTTGCAGAGTCAGAGAACACGAACCACTTTTTATATGTTTCAGCCAGTTTCAGCAGCATTGCTTCATCTAGCGGTTTGACAAAACGCAGATCAAGGATCGCCGGCCTGGTATCCAGCAGTGCGGCTGTTTTTTCCGCACGTCCCACACCGTTCCCGTAACCAATAAAGAGCATTTCCTCTCCCTCCTGAAGCAATACAGATTTTCCAAGCTCAAAAGCAGGACTGGCACAGTCATCTGCGATAAATGCACCTCTGGGATATCTGAAAGCACAGGGGCGGCTGTATGCTTTGGCGAAAGTCATGGCCAGCTTCATAGTGGTCTCATTATAGGGTGCGAACAATGTCATATTCGGTATCGCCCTGAGATAGGAAATGTCAAAAGCACCCTGATGCGTCTCTCCGTCTTCTCCTACGATCCCTGCCCTGTCGATCGCAAATGCCACACCGAGGTCCATCAGGGCAATATCATGAATGACCTGGTCATAGCCTCTTTGCAGGAAGGTAGAATAGATGGCGCAAAAAGGCTTGAACCCCTCTTTTGCCAAAGGCCCCATTGAAGTAACGGCATGCTGTTCCGCGATCGCCACATCCCAAAAACGCTCAGGATACTTCTCTATCGCAGCACTCATACCCGTACCGCTCGGCATCGCTGCCGTGACACCTACGATCTTTTCATCCTCGTCTGCCATTTTTACCAGCATATCCGAAAAAATTGCTGTCGCTGCTTTGGGACCGCTTTTCTTGGCTGATGTACCCGTTTTAAGATCGAATGCACTGACACCGTGCCAATGCTCCTTGGTACCCTCGGCGATCTCATAACCTTTGCCTTTGGTCGTCTGCGCATGTATGATCACCGGTTTCCCGAAAGCCTTGGCCACTTCCATCGTCTCTACCAGTGTTTCGATATTGTGTCCGTCTACAGGCCCGATATATTCTATACCCATCTCTTCGAAAAGGATCCCCGGTGTGATCAGCTTGAATGAATCTTCAAAACGCTTGGCCATATAGGCAGCCCCCTCCGGAACATGCTCAAGCATTTTCTCCACTTTCCCTTTGAACTTCTGATAGAACGATCCCGCCATGGTCTGAGAGAGGAGTTTGGAGATCGCCCCAATTGGCTTGGCAATACTCATCTCGTTATCGTTCAAAATGATAACCACGGGGTATTTCCTGTCTCCGAGTTCATTCAGGGCTTCATAAACCATTCCCGCACTCATACTTCCGTCCCCTATGAATGCCACAGGAATACGGTCTTCTCCTTTAAGGGCTATCGCTTTGGCTGCACCGACGGCAAGGGAGATAGAGGTCGAACTGTGCCCTGCCACATAGTAGTCATACTCTGATTCGCTCGGTTTTGTGTAGCCGGAAAGTCCTCCGAACTGCCGAAGGGTATCGAACGCTTCCCATCTTCCTGTCAAAAGTTTATGGGCATATGCCTGATGGCTTACATCGAAGATAAAAGGATCTTTCCTGACATCAAAGACCTTGTGCATAGCCACAATAAGATCCACCGCCCCCATCGTCGAACTGAGGTGCCCCCCATTTTTGCTGACTGTGGCAAGTATCTTTTCACGGATCTTTGAGGCAAGTGTCTTGAGCTCTTCTGAACTGTATGCGCTGATATCGGTCATCGTTTCTCTTTTTTCATATAGGCATTCATGATTTTTTTGGCAAAGGTGGTCTGGGCATCATCATAGGTCAAACCCAATGCGTCCGCCAGCTCCCGTATCTCTTTTTTGCTTATGCTTCTGGCTGTTTCTTCCTCGGTATACTCTACGGCGAACACTTTCAGATCAAGCGGTCTCACTTCCACTTCCCGGCTTTTTACCACTTCTGCTTTTCTCAAGAAATGACCTCGGAGAAATGCTTGAAAAAAACATCATTCTGCTTTTGGGTAC
>JALSTF010000140.1 GCA_026983895.1 Sulfurovum sp. | reverse complement strand
TTTCCCGTACTGCTGACGGTACTGGCGATGATCGTTTCGGGCAGCTTGGCAGAGGATGGGGGATGGATGAGCAATGTCGCCCGACAGATCATCATCGGTGCGCTTGGAGGCGGATCTGTCGGATGGCTGGGGGCAACAGTGATGCAGCGTGCCATCAATCGGAAATGGATGGATATGAAGTATAGCAACCTCGCTCCGGTCGCACTGGCGGTATTCTCTTACTATTTTGCCGAATTTTGGGGAGGCAACGGCTATATCGCCGCCTTTTTTGCCGGACTCTTTCTGGGCAATACCAGCGAAGTGTTACGTGAACATGTGGAGAGTTTTGCAGAAAGTGAGGGAGAGCTGCTTGTACTCATCTCCTTCCTCATCTTCGGAATGGTCTTTCTGCCTATGAGCATCCCCTATTGGGATCTTGGGACACTGGGCTTCGCACTTTTAAGCCTGACCGTACTGCGTATGCTTCCGGTCATCCTTGGCTTCGGCTTTCTCAAGATCGACCTTGCCACCCGTCTCTTCTATGGCTGGTTCGGTCCCCGCGGGATTGCTTCGATCCTCTATATTCTCGTCGCCGTCGGACAGCTTGGAGACATCAAAGGACATGATGAGATCTTTGCCACCGCTTCCCTGACGGTCTTGCTGAGCATCATCCTGCACGGACTGAGCGCACAGCCGCTGGCGGTACTCTATGCAAAGTCACATCCGGCAACTACAACACAAAAAGATAGCTGATCAAGCCCTGTTTTATCCCATAGAAAAACTATGCTACACTCCCACCAAAAACAACAAAAGGATCATACCCATGAAACACACCCTGACAATACTCACAACAACGATACTCGTCTTGTTGGGCAGTATGCTCAGTGCTAAAGAGCATCACACGGAGAAACTCCCAGACGGTTATATCGCCAAAGCGTCACTGCCCGACAGTGTGATCATCGTACCGCCCGCACCCCTGCCCAGCTCTGCCAGACAGAAACTCGATGACGCTATCGCCCAAAAAGCGCTAACACTCAACCAGACACCCCGTTTCGCACTGGCGGCACAGGATGCGACCATGCACTTCCCCGAAGCACCCAACAGTTTCGCCTGTGCCATGGGAAAGCTGGTCTCAAAAGCAAAGACCCCGCGTCTGTATCATCTTCTCAAACGTGCAGGGGTCGATGCGGGATATGCCACACGCAAAGCGAAACATGCCTACGACCGCATCCGTCCCTTCGTCCTCAACAACGCACCCGTCTGCACCCCACAGTGGCAGGAGGAGCTGCGCCACAACGGCTCCTACCCTTCGGGGCACACCTCGATAGGCTGGGCATGGGCGCTGATCCTCTCCGAGCTTGTTCCCCAGAGGGCCGATGCGATCCTCGCACGCGGTGTCGCCTACGGTGAAAGCCGTATCATTTGCAATGTCCACTGGTACAGCGATGTCCTCGCCGGACGGATGATGGGGGCTGCTGCTGTAGCGTTAATGCATGACAATCCGGAATTCATCACCGATATGAAAGCAGCCAAAGCGGAACTTTCGACCGCACCGGCACCCGATAAAAAGATGTGCGAAAAAGAGGCGGAAGCGCTCTCGTTCAAGCTCTACTGAAACGTTTCGTTGAAGTGATCCATCCTGAACGGCGTACCGGTCAACTGCTCGAATCGGAATTTCGCCCGAAGGAAGGTAAAACGCGGTTCATTCTTGTAGATCTTGAAGAGCTGGCGGATCATATTTTTACGGTGGAAATCCTCAAAATGCCGCCGGCGTTCAGGTGACATAGCCCGTGCCGATCTTGACAGGCGGCACTCTTCCAAATGCTCGCACCCCTCTACCACCAGAAATTTATAGGCGGCAATCTCATAAAAGAAAAGATCACTTGTCTTGATCTTGTCATAGGAGGAGTAGCGTATGATCTCTTTAAGTGCATCCAGAGGCAGGATAAGACCATGCCATACCAGTGTTGTATAGAACTTCACCACATAACTGACATTTTTGATCTTGTTGTGTGCCAGAAGCGTGGTGAAGTGTTCAAGCAGCTCTGGAGTGATATAGCGTTCACGGAACTGTACTACCTCTTTGGCGATGCGCGCATGCTCTTTGGGACTTTCATTTTCGAACATTTCCCACTCCCGTGCCAGTACATCGGTACGGTGTACCATCTTCAAAAATGCCGCATCGTCACTTTTGATCTCATGCAGCTCTTCGGGAGTAAGTTCATTAAGCTGCGTAAGGACATCTTTGAAGAGTGCCAGATTGGTATCGTACCTTACCAGTGACCGTTCTTCTTCACTCATCACCCCCTCACCCGTATGAATGAGCCCCAGACCATACTGCTGTGCCAGCTGTTGATACCGCAGGATCGTAATGATGGTCAGCAGATTGCTTTTGTAGATGGTCTCATCGGCTTTGAGTTTCTCGTAGATCAGAAGATACTGCTTCAGTGCCGTCGCAACAAAATGGTAGATATCTTCACTGTTGAAGTAGTCACGGTGGTTGGCAAGCCCGTAACGCACAAAAGCACTCTGCATCAAAAAGAGTATCTCCAGTGTCGGATGCCGCTGCGATGCCGCGACACTTTCCAGTTCTTTGGCAAGGGCATGGGTCTGGGCTACGTAGTCGCTGCGTGAGATCTCATGACTTTTAAGCACCTCTTC
>JALSTF010000139.1 GCA_026983895.1 Sulfurovum sp. | reverse complement strand
TGGCAGTAAATCAAGAGTTTCAGAAATTTTAAATAGAAAAAGAAAACTTACCATTGAAATGATACGGAATTTACATAAACAATTACATATACCTATTGAAAGTCTTTTCTTGGATTATGAAATCAACTGTGCATAAATGCTAACAAAAACGCTGATCACTGAACGTGATCAGCACTCGTTAAAGATGCCCCTCAATTTCTGATTTTGCCAAAGTGACAGAGCCCTGCCGCTGGCGACGAAAGACCAGGTTAGAGTTTCCGGAGTATCTCTTTGAAAGTCTTCTGCGTGACAGGCACAAGCAAAATCGAATCCAGTACCAGGAAATCATCTTCAAGGTTGTTTGCCTCCTTGATCTCCTCAACGGAAGCATGATACTCACTGGCAATACTTTCAAGCGTATCTCCCATTTTGACCACGTGGGAGACCAGATGCGGCTTGAACGTTTTTGGCATTTCATCATGATTGATATCATACTTGAGATAAAAAGGTATCACTTTGTCTCCCGGGATCGTGAGAGTATAGTGTTTTTTCCCAGGGGGGACGATCCCCTTTTTGAACTGTCTGTTCATACGAAGAAGTGCAGGCAGTTTCATACCCAGGATGTTTGCCAGTTTTTTAAGATCACACCCTCCCGGGACCTTTACCTGTATGGGTGCATCTTCATCACTGGCTCCGCCTGCCGAAAAGTCCATGGTTTCACCCTCGCCTATCAATGCGGTAAGCAGGATCTTTCTTATATAGTTCCGTGTTTCCGGCGGCAGGAACTTGTCGTTTTCATCAGTCAGGATACCCAGTTCATCGCTTCCTGCTTTTTTAATGGCTTTTTGCAAACGCCCTTCCCCGCAATTGTAGGCAATGGCGGCAAGATACCATTTGCCGAACTGTGCATAAAGTTTCTTAAGATACCTAACCGCTGCATCGGTCGCGCTTATCGGGTCACAGCGTTCATCGAAGCTGTTGCACACATCCAGTTTGTAATGCTGTGCCGTTGCAGGCATGAATTGCCAGAGCCCGACGGCCTTTTTGGAAGAAACAGCATCGGCAGAAAGCCCGGATTCGACAATGGAAAGGTAAATAAAAAGATCTGAAAGGCCTTTATCCATGAGATGATCCTTGAGCATGGGAGAAAGTGTTTCTCCCCGTTTCATGGAACGCTTGTACAGGCGCTTGATACCTTTTTCATGCTTTTGCACAAAATATTCGAAATCCTCATTGTAGATATAGTCATCATCGATATCGAATTCCGAGAACACATAGCTGTACACAGGGTATCTTTGGGCAAGCGAAGCAGAAAAAAGTGCTGCGGGTATCAGCATCAGTATGAAACCAAAGATAAGCTGTTTAAGGATCCGGTACATCCGTATTTTCCTATATCCCGAAAAGTCTCTGGGCATTCTGTGTCGTGAGGGTTTCGATCTGCTCCCTTGACACCCCGCTCAGTTCAGACATCTTGTCAGCGACAAAGGTACAATAGGCAGGTTCGTTGCGCTCCCCCCGGTGCGGATGCGGTGTCAAATAGGGTGCATCCGTCTCGATGATCAGTTTCTCCTGCGGTATCTTGGGATAGACATTGATCAGCTTTCTGGCATTTTTGAAGGTCAGGACCCCGCCGATCCCATAATAGAAATTCCTCTTTGCCAACTTCAGCAGGGATTCATCTGCATTGTAGCAGTGAAGCACCCCACCCTCTTCACCGGCATAGGATTCCAGCAGTTCCAAGGCATCGGTACTGGCCTCCCGAATGTGTACGATCAAAGGTTTTTTGAGTTCTTTTGCCCAAAGGATCTGGTCTACAAATACCTCTTTTTGGTATTTTTTTTCCGCAGCGATCGCCTCTTTCCCTTCAGGCAGCCGGAAATAGTCAAGTCCGCACTCCCCGATGGCGACACATTTTGGATGGGCGGTAAAGGGTTCCAGGAAAGCACGGTCGTAATTTTGGGCATCATAGGGGTGCACACCTACAGCAAAATAGACAGACGCATCATTTTCCGCGATCTGTACGGCCCGCTCAAGCGTAGAAGGATCCGCTCCCGGGATAATGAACTTTTCCACGCCACTCGTTCGGGCATGGGCGATCACCTCGTCAAGGTCATCTTCATATCGTGTATCATCAAGGTGGCAGTGCGTATCTATAATCATAACGTGCATCATCCTGTTTTTTTATGAATTATAACAAAATTTACTGTTTTGTTCGTTACGGGAAATGCTTTTCAAAACTTACTCTAATCTTAAATGGGTTATAGTTATCTATTACTAAAAGGGAAGAGGCAATAAGAGCACGGTAAACATCGTGTCGCAACTGATGCATTTATTGCAGCATCCTGTTAAAATGGGAGGTTCGTCCATGGTTGCCTATATTGTCCTGTTCATCATTTTTTTTATTCTTGCATTGATCATCTTTATCCCCGATACTACACCGAAACCCAAACCGTCAGAAAAAGAGAAAAAGCGCGAAGATAAAAAAGAAGAAAAGGCGCTTGACAGACAGCGTGGGGAAAAAGCTGTCCAAAGAGAAGAAGCAGAAAGAAAAGCAGCTAAAGAACGTACAAGAGTACAGCTTGAGAAAAGAGCGCAGGAGGAGGCTGCAGGCAAAGCAGCCCAAAAGGCCGCAGAGGAAAAAGCCAGAAAAAAAGAAAGATCCGAAAAAGAAGCAGCCGAACGCAGGAAACAGGAGAAAGAAGCCAGGGAGGCAGCCGCCAGGCTTAAAGCGGAGAAAGAAGCCCAAAAGCGGGCAAGAGAAAAGGCACTGAAGGAAGCGGAAGAGAAAAAAGCCGCAGAAGCCGCAGCCAGAGAAGCCGTGCGAAAGCAAGCAGAACGTGAAGCAGAGAAAAGAGCTGAGGAAGAGGCTAAAAGACAAGAAGCTGAAGCACTTCAGGCCCGAAAAGCGGCTGCATTAAAAGCCCAACAAGAAGCCGAGGCGGAAAAAGCCCGCGAGGAAGCCGAGAAACAAGCGCAAGAGGAAGCCAGAAAAGCAGAATCGGTTGTCACTCTGCCGGATTATCCTGATTTCGACCATGCCAGATTGCTGGAGATGGGACTTTCCGATGAAGAATCAAAAGATTTCGTCAAAGAACTTATCTCCCAGATAGAAGAACAGATACCGCTGATAAAAGAAGCGGTCGAAGCAAAGGATTTCACTCAGATCGAACGGCTGACACACAGCATCAAAGGTTCAGCTACCAACATCGGTACAGGCGGAGTAGCCGATCTGCTTGTCGCGTACAATACACATTTCAAAAGCGAGACGGACCTGCCCCATGCACTGGCATACCTTGAACAGCTAAAAGTCTATCTTGCCAAACTCAAAGAGCAGTATGCATGATTTGGGAACCTTCTCTGCTCCTATGATCTAAGCTTTTGGGCAAATGCCACAGCCTGTGCCGTCGGATTTTCTCCGGCGATAATACGGGAGATCTCTTCAATGCGTCCTTTTTCATCCAGTACTTCTGCCCGACTCCTGTTCCCTTCTCTTTTTACGACAATATGCTGATGGGCCTTTGCCGCCAAATGCGGCTGATGGGAGATTGCGAATATCTGATAGACGGAAGAGAGTTTCGTGATCATATTGGCAATGGCAATAGACTCGTCCCCGCTGACATTGGCATCGATCTCGTCAAGGATGAGCACACCCTGTTTTTCTTTGTTCTCATCCATGCCTACCGTCATCAGTGCAAGACGCAAACGGTTGAATTCCCCTCCGCTCAGTGTCGATGTTTCTGAATCTCCCAGCTTTATAGTGACAGCATCCGTCCCCAAAGTGTGCAGCTCAACAGCATCGAACAGGAACTGCATACGCGGCAGTTTGAGATCTGACAGATACGCGGCCAAATGCTCTTCCATGGCTTCGGCTTTTCTCTTCCTCTCCTGTGACATTTTCCCCGCCAGGATACTCAATTCCGCATATTCAAAGGCAAGGAACTGTTCGAGCATACTTTTATCACGCTCGATATTCTCATACCCTGCCAGTTCTTTTCTCTTCTTCTCTTTGTAGGCCAGAGACTCCTCTATGGAGCCGTAACGGTTCTTCAGTGCCGTCAGATCACCCAGTCTGTCCAGTACCGACTCCACATCGGTCTCTTCAAGCTCATCGGCAAGCAGGTGTGTCTCTTCAAAATCTGCACGCAGTTGATTCAACGCTTCAAAAACAAGACCGCCGTCTTTGTCCAGCAGTCTGTAAACCTCCTCCACACTGCTCTCATATGCAAATATCCCGGAAGCCTTCTCCAGTGCCTCTTTTATCTTATCGACACGGGAAAGCTGCTGTTTGACCTTCAGCAATTCTTCTTCCTCTCCCGGTTTGGGATCGATACGTTCTATCTTCTCTATCTCATAGGTCGTGAACTCTATCAGTTCAGCCAGTCTGGCTTCATGCTCTCTGATCTTCTCAAGTTCCTGTACTTTGCTTTTGTAATTTTCATAGCGTTTGATGTATTCTTTGCGAAGCTTTCTATAGCCCTTGTCTTTGGCCATCAGTGCATTGTCTATCAATTCAAGCAGGGTTTCGCTCTCAAACCCTCCTTTGTCGCGGACACTGAGATAGCGTATATAGGGGTTAAAAAGTTCTCCCAGTGTTTTTTTGGAAATATTCTGCCCCTCTATGAAATAACGCAGTTTTTCTTTTTTCAGGGTTTTGATGGTCACGACCTCATCGAGCACATAGGTATCACTTTTGAGTTTGGCCGGCTTGAGCAGATTGATTTCGCACAGAGCTGCCGCCCCCTGTGTCGCAAAACCGAAACTTGAAAGAAGTGCAGACATCAGAACGGATTTTCCTGCTCCGCTCGGCCCGCTGAATACGACAAGCCCCTGTTCAAACTCAAGTTCAAGTGTGTCAAACGTGACCAGGTCACGAAGATAAAGACGTTCTACCAATTCCTGTCTCCCCAGTGCAGTTTCTCACGCAGAACAGAAAAATAATTGTGTTCTTTTCTATGTATGAGCTTCGCCCCTTTCCTTGCCCCTGCAATGTACAAGATGTCCCCCTCTTCGAGCTCATAGACCTCCTGTCCGTCTATCGAAGCGATCGCCCGGTATTTTTCGGCATCGAGTTCAATGCTGAAATCGGCCGGAACGACCAGTGGCCGCTGATTTGCCAGCGAATGGGCCAGAACCGGAGTGATGATGAATGCCTGCGTCAACGGATAGACGATAGGACCGCCCGCAGAAAGATTGTAGGCGGTCGATCCCGTAGGTGTGGAGATAATAAGCCCGTCGCCCGTATAGCTGTTAAAACGTTCGCCGTCAATGGAAGCATTTACCTTCACCATTTTGGAGGGTTCCGGTGAAGTGATCACCACATCATTGAATGCGATAAAACGTTTTTCTTCTCCCGACACTTTACGGATATTGCCTTCGATCATCATACGGTCATCGATACGGTATTCTCCGCTCAGCAGACGTCCGAGAAAGGCATCGACGTCATCCAGTGTGATATCCGCCAGAAATCCAAGGTTTCCTGCATTGATCCCGACAACCGGTTTATGGTGGCCGTAACTCCGGCGTACCAGTGAAAGCAGTGTCCCGTCACCGCCCAAAGAGACCAGGAAATCGGCTTCTGTACACATCTCCTCAAAAGAGATACCCTCCAGTCCTATCATCTGGGCAGACTTTTCGGAAAGAAATACGGTAATACCTTTGGATTCAAATGCTGCTTTAATCTTCAAAAAGAGTTCCCTTATCTCCGGTGATTCCGGTTTTAAGATGAATCCGGCAGTGTGTATCTGCACTAATTGTTCATTATTCATAACTGTCCTCTGGGGAATGGTGACCGCACATCATGGCAGGTTCACAGATGATTCATACTGACAGAGTATCATAATGTTGCTTTTGAGGATAAAAAAGAGGACGAATTGCCATATATATCAGTCATACTGTTTAGAGAATATACAGTTTTCTTTCCATAGGAAATTAGATAATAATTATTCTTAGTTGATAATATTAATTATTATTTAAGTCTTTTTGTTCTATAATTTTTCATCAAAACATTTTAGGAGTATCATTATGAACATCACCAAACTTGCGGGAATGTCACTGCTGGCATCTTCATTGCTTCTGGGGGCAAACTCAGTAGCCCAAAAAGCAAAAAGTGCAGGACTCAAAGCGATTCCGACAGACAAAGCGGAATTGATGAAACTGATCGACCCGAACAAAACGGTTACACCCCAAAGGGTAGCGTTGGGGAAAAAGCTTTATTTTGAACCACGACTTTCAAAAAGCGGTATCATTTCCTGCAACACTTGCCACAACCTTGGTCTTGGCGGTGTGGACGGTGTACCTGCGGCCGTAGGACACAAGTGGACGGCCAACCCGCACCACCTCAACTCACCGACGGTCTATAATGCAGTCTTTTTCAGCAGACAGTTCTGGGACGGCAGAAGCCCGGACCTCGAAGACCAGGCAAAAGGCCCTACCGTTGCATCACCGGAAATGGCGGCAACTCCTGAGCATATAGAAAAAGTAGTAACATCCATGCCGGCATATGTGTCTGAATTCAAAACAGCCTATGGAAAAGAAGTAAAGATCAATTTCGATACGATCACCAAAACCATCGGTATTTTCGAGAGAACACTGGTCACACCGTCAAGGTTCGATGACTACCTTAACGGGAAAGAGGATGCCCTGAGCGATGCGGAAAAAGCAGGACTTGAAACTTTCATAGACAAAGGATGTACGGCATGCCATACCGGCATAGCACTGGGCGGTACAATGCAGCCTTTCCCTGCGGTCGGAAAATTCAAATATGCCAAGGTGGGTGACTTTAAAGGCGACAAGAACGGCATGGTCAAAACACCTACCCTGAGAAATATCACAGAAACGGCACCTTATTTCCATAACGGTACGGTCTGGGATCTTTCCGAAGCGGTCAAAATCATGGGCGAAACACAGCTTGGTATCAAGATTTCCGATGAAGAGGCTAAAAAGATCGTCACTTTCTTTGGCGCGCTTAAAGGCAAAAAACCGGAAATCGTCTATCCGCAATTCCCCGAGAGTACGGCAAAGACCCCAAAACCTGATTTTAACTGATCACTTCTTCCCGCCCCTTTCCGGGGGCATTATCATTCCTCTTTTTCAAACTCTTTTGTTATGATGATGATTACAAAAAACAAAAGGTGCTTTTATGCGTATGAACTTCTCTGAAGAATCCGAACAGAGTTATTTTTTCTCTCAACCCCATCAGCCGTTTTTCATTCTTTCCTTTGTGAGTGCCATCGTTACCATGCTTATTTTCATGCTTGCATACAAAGGCGTACTGCACATAGCAGTCTCTCCGGTATGGTTTCATATCTATAGTTTCACCTATCTGATGTTCACACCGGCATTCTTCGGCTTCCTGTTTACCACTTTCCCCCGATTTACCGCCACGCCCCCCATAGAGCAAAACGTCTATATGCGCATTTTCAGTTTTTACTATATCGGTGCCACTCTCGTCCTGCTCGGCAGTATCGTTACGCCTGTCTTCTCCGGTCTGGGAATGGTGGTCGTATTTGCGGGGCACCTGATGGGAACGCGCATCCTGGGAAATATTTACAGAACGACCGGCATGGAAGACAAACATGATGTCTTTTGGATCCTTACCGCTATGCGTATCGGTGTCGCAGCACATTTTCTTTTCATTGTCTCCGCTTTTTTTTATCATCCCCTGATGGGTCTGAGTACCGAGATATCTACCTATCTCTTCCTCTTTCTGCTGACTTTTTCCGTCGCACAGCGCATGGTACCCTTCTTTTCGCACTGTATGGTCGAACGGAACGACTATTTGATGAAAACGCTCTTTGGACTGCTCATTGCACATATCGTTCTTGAAGGCATTTATACCAACAGTTCTTTCATCGTTGACATCGTGATCGGCCTTCTCGTCGGCAAAGAACTCCTGCGATGGAAACTGCCTTTTCCCAACCCCGATCCCCTGCTCTGGATACTCCATGCCGCACTTTTATGGGTACCTGTCGCCTTCCTCCTCTCCGGCGCAGTCAATCTTGTAACCCTTTTAAGCGGTATCGATTTCCTTGCGATGGACATCCACATGCTTGTACTTGGTTTTGTTTTGACCATTATGATCGGTTTCGGTACCCGCGTGACCATCGGCCATTCAGGCAATCTCATGCAGGCAGACCGCTGGATGACCGCCCTCTTCTACGGGACACAGGCGGTAGTGGCGCTGCGTATCATGGTCTCACTCGCAGCCGCTTTCGGATGGGATTTCATGCTCCTTTTCGACATCTCCGCAACTGCCTGGCTCCTTCTCTTCATCGTCTGGGCGTACAGGTTCTTCGCTGTACTTATCAGCGGAAAAAAATTGCATTCATGATATGGTATAATCTTTTTATGAAAAATATTCTCCTTTCCATATTTTTATCATCATTACTTTTTTCCGCCACTGCAGAACAGGTGGAACAGTACCTTTCTGTCTCCTACTCCGAAGAACAGCTGATCGAACTCGAAGAGCAGTTCTCCCTCATGCAAAACAATCTCAACCGCGATGAGAACAATGTATCGACCTATGATATGGAACTGCTCCCTATACGCTTCAGAGAATACCTGCAGAAAGAACTCAGCGAAGACGAAATGGGCGATATCATCAAGGCATACAGAAAGGTACTGCTTATGCGCTTCATTTCGGCGCAGAATGATCCGGAATATGACCCCAAGCTGGCGGAATCCTACGCCAAAAGAATGGAACAGGATGCCGATGCTGCAACACGCTTGGAGCTTGCCGAAAAGATCGGCAATGCCCTTTACGGCAAAGAGGATATCGGCATCCTTTTCGACAACCTTATGGTACCGCTGATGCAGAATGCTCCTGGAGGATCGAAAATCGATGACGGATCCCTGAAGAAAAGCAGAGAGAACTATATTAAAATGATGGAAGAGACCGGACGCATCGAAACCATTTATGCGACAAAAGATTTCACTGTCGAGGAGCTTGACACACTGCTGAAAATTGTTGAATCCCCGGCACTTCAGCATGAATCCAGGGCCGTATTCGGTGCGACTGCCTATGCGCTCAAAGCATTCTTCCTCTCCATCTCCAGCCGATACGACCTTTCCAAACACCAAAGATAAACAATGCAACCCATTTACATTACCGACCTTGACCATACTTTCCTGCGTTCAGACCTGAGTATCAGCCCCTACACGATCGATATCTGGAATGCCAAAGCAAAGCATGCCCTCATGGGAGTCGCCACGGCCAGGAGTTTCACCAAATCACAGGAACTTCTGGAACAACTGCACATCAATGCCCCGATGATCCTGCTGGACGGTTCCGTGATCCTTACCCCGAAAAGAGAGATCATTGACCTCAAAACTTTAGACAAAACCCTGGGTGATGCCATTGTCGAAGTAGGCCTGCAGTACGATATCGACCCTTTTATCATCGGTGTCAAAGACAAAGAGATCAATGAAGCTTTCCTCTATCCGCGAAGACTGAACGACTATCAGCGCGACGTGCTTAAAGGGTACAAAGATGACCCGCGTATGCAGTTCAACCCCGACAACCATACGATGAAAGCCAACCTTAAGATCGTCTATTTCGGTTACGAAGCACAGCTGAGGCCTCTTTATGAAGCCATATGTTCTACTTTCGGCAAAGCAGTAGAAGCAAAACTCTCTCCGGAGAAATACGGCGGAGGCTGGTTTTTGACCCTGCTGCATCCCGAAGGGGACAAAGCCCATGCACTGAAAAAGGTGATGGAGTATCTTGGCAGAGATACGGAAGATGTCACTGTCTTTGGAGACTCTGTCAATGACATAGGCATGTTCAAACTGGCAGGGACCTCCGTAGCCGTTTCAAACGCACTCAAAGAGGTCAAGGCCGTTGCCGATATCGTGCTGCCCCATTCCAATGAAGAGGATGCCGTTGCCAGATATCTGGAAGCTCAGTAACGGTTCATCAGCTGTGCATTGAGGAGTTCAAGCCTTTGAGGTGTGCCTATATCCAGCCATTCTCCTTCATAGAGTTCTCCTGTTACCTTTCCCTCTTTCATAGCCGCTTTCAAAAGCGGTACGATACTGCTTTTCTCGTACGGCACATCTTCAAAGAGTTTGGGCGAATAGTAGCCGATACCGGCAAAGGTATACGCTTTGGCATCGACCACTTTCCCCTCCAGCAATGCGAAATCCCCTTCAGGGTTGTGTTCAGGGTTGGGCACAAGGACAAGATGGGCCAAAATACCTTCGGGAAGGGTGTTTGAAGCATCGAAATCATAGTCGGTAAAAATGTCACCATTGACAACAAGAAAAGTCTCCTCACCCAGGAGAGGCAATGCCTTTATGATCCCTCCGGCACTTTCCAGACACCCCTCTTCCTGCTCATCGGAGTAACGAATGTGCACACCCCATTCGCTCCCGTTACCCAGTGCCTCTTCGATCTTGTAGCCCAAATGCGCAATATTGATAATGATCTCTTTGAAACCATCATGTGCCAACCGCTCGATATGCCAGACGATCAAAGGGATACCCCCTACTTCAAGCAGCGGTTTGGGTGTATGGTCGGTCAAAGGCCGCATACGCGTACCCAACCCTGCAGCAAGTATCATACATTTCATAAAATATCCTTTTTTCTTTTTTCATCACACTTCGTTTTTTTCTCAAAAAAATGAAAAGAAACGATGCCACAGTATATATTACGGGGCAGTACCGAAAACATTTTGCAGTCGCTTAAGCAACATAGAAAGTTCCCGTGTTTCAGGATATTTACCCCCAATATCCACCACATACTTCAACGTCATAGGAATATCTTTAAGATACCCCTCTTTCCCGTCACGCAGCGCAAGGCGGGCAAAGATCCCCAGTATTTTGATATGCCGCTGCAGCCCCGTGAAATCAAACCAGCGTATAAAGGTTGCATCATCTACATCAAGCCCTTTGGCATCTCTGAAGTACAGTGCCAGCCGCTCCACCTCTTCCCGATCGCATTCCGCATAGACATCCCGCAACAGTGAGACAAGGTCATAGGTCACCCCGCCCGATCGTGCATCCTGAAAATCAATGATACCGATCTCGCCCCGGGGTGTCAGCATAATGTTCCGCGAGTGAAAATCACGGTGAACGAAAACACCCTGCGGCTGCTGCATCACTTCATGGGCTACGTTTTCCACTGTATCTTCTATCCATGCACTCTCTTCTGCACTCAGCGCCAACCCCAGATACTTTTCAAGATACCATTCCTGCATCAGTGCCATTTCAAAATGCAGAAAATCTTTATCATACAAAGGAAGCCCGGAAGTCTCCGCCTTCTGCATTTTACGTATCTCACCTATAGCTTTTTGATAGAGTTCCCGCTCATTTTCTTCATTCAGCATATCCAGGTAATGCGTATTGCCAAAATCCTCCAGTATCAGGTAGCCCTTTTGAAGGTCCTGTGCGATGATCTTTGGCACATGCACATCCACTGCACTCAGCCGTTCATTCATCTCCACAAAAGGCGGCAGACTCTCAAGCAATCGTGAACTGTCCATCAGAACATAGCTCTGAGGATCATGCTTTCTGCGCAGTCTGTAATAGCTTCTGAAACTTGCATCTTCAGAGGCAACTTCTATCTTCCACTCATCCCAGCCTATCTGATTCAGCCACTGCCGCATCTTAAACATATATCCCTCCCAATATACCGTTGGCCTTTGCCCCTGTCACTGCCTTGAGATCCACATGCTCACGATGTATCCGTTTATAGGCCAGCCAGGCAAAAGCCATGGCTTCCAGACTGTCGGCATGTTCCATCACGCCTAACTGCACATTGGGCATCAAGGCCTCCATGCGCTCCAGCAGAAAGCCGTTCTTCGCTCCGCCGCCGCAGAGCATCAGGATATCGGGATTGAACTTGAGGACTTCATTGGCAATACTCAGTGCAGTGAGTTCCAGTAGGGTCCGCTGTACGTCCTGCTTTTTTACTGTAGAGGACTGTGACCTTGCAGCATCTTCTTCTCCGGGCTTTGGCGGTATATTGTCGGGTGACAGCACCCTGCAATGTGCCATAATCCACTCCAGATCGAATTTTTCCCTGCCTGTACTCTTTGGATAACTCTGGGAAAAATAGGGATCATCCATCATGGCATCGAGCAGCGGATAGATCACATGGCCTTCTCTCGCCCATGCCCCGTCTTTGTCATAGGGCACGCCTCGATGCTTCAATGCCCATGCGTCCATCAGCATATTCCCCGGGCCGCTGTCATATCCGATCAGAGGTTTGCC
>JALSTF010000138.1 GCA_026983895.1 Sulfurovum sp. | reverse complement strand
CGCCTCAAGCAGCGGAGATAATGCTGCCATGGTAGAACATGCCAAAGCCGCTGCCCAGATTCAGGCGGAGATCGAAGAACTGTTTGAAAGGCTGGAGACTGCCACCGAAGCACTGGATGAGATCAATACAAAATATGATGCCATGCTTGAGGCACTATAAGAGCACCGCGTAGGGTGGATTTATCCACCACTGCTATTCAATCTGCATAAAAGGTGGATGAACCCACCCTACGTGATGCGGCAGCATGATTGCCGTACCTCAGCCTTGCATCTTCTTCCAAACAAAAGTAGTGACATAGAGCAGAAGGATCGTCACAACCGTCCAGACCATTGCTCTTTTCGCATTCATTGAAGGGTTATGTGTACCGCAGTGGGGGCAGCGCTTTACACCTTTGTCCACCGGATTTTTACAATAACGGCACGGTACTTTTTCAACAGCCATGACTATACCGCATAGTAGGTTGCTTTGGGATGATGGACCACCAGCGCCGTTGTACTCTGTTCAGGGTGTATCTGGAAAGTCTCGCTCAGTTCAATACCGAATTCTTCGGGCTGCAGCAGGTCAAAAATAATACGGCTTTGCTCGAGGTCGGGACAGGCAGGATAGCCAAAAGAATAACGTGCGCCTCTATAACGCCGCATACGCACATCACGCAGCGAGGCACCCTCATCTTCCCTGAGGATACCCAGGTCCATACGGATCTGTTTATGTGCGACTTCAGCCAGTGCTTCGGCAAGCTCGACCGAAAAACCGTGTACCATGTTGTACTCAAGGTACTTGCCCGCATCGTACAGCTCTTTTTCGTAGGCTGAGAATTTTGATCCTGCACTTACACATGTGATAGCCAAGACATCATGTCTCTCATGCCGGAAAAAATCGCTGAGCGCCCTGTAGGGTTTTCGTCCCTGTCTCGGAAAAGAGAAAGCATACTCTGCACGTCCCACCACTTCTTTAAAAGGTTCACGGTTGGCATTGGCGTCTACATTCCACCCCTCCATTTCGGGGAAGACCAGCAGTTCTCTGTCGTTGCTTCGTACCGGATAGTAGCCGTAGATAAGGGTTGGCTCGAACAGGTTTTTTTCCAAAAACTCATGTTTGAGCCTTTCATAGGCAGGATAGACCTTTTCATCCAGCAGTTTTTCGTACTCGGCTTTGTCCATCTTTCCTTTTTTATATCCCCAATGCATCTTTATCACCGTTTTCTGATTGACCCAGTCAAAGACCATATTCAGATCCAGATCTTTTTTTTGCAGGACACGTCTTCCCCAAAATGGCGGCGTAGGGATATCGACCGGTTCAGGCATCACGATCTCTTCAAACGGCGGGATGATGATCTCTTTTTTTACTTTCTTCTCACGTTCGGCCATATCCCCTGCCAAACGGGTATCGAGTACGCTGTCGGGATCGGCCTCTTTTTCTTCGTTGTATTTTTCTATACGCCCCATAGCGATCACCCCGTCAAAAGCATCACGGCAATAAAAGATCGGCCCTTTGTAGATGGGCCGGCAGAAATCATCGACGAAACTTCGTGTCAAAGCTGCACCCCCGAGCAATACTGGGATCTCAAGCCCCATTTCTGCCATGGTTTCCAAATTGTCTTTCATCACGGCAGTGGACTTGACCAGCAGTCCGCTCATCCCTATCGCCTGTATCTCTTTCTCTTTCATGACATCCAGATAGGTCTCCAGATCGGTCTTGATACCGACATTGATGACTTTGAAGCCGTTGTTACTCAAAATAATATCGACCAGGTTTTTCCCTACATCGTGCACATCTCCCTTGACCGTTCCGATGACCAGTGTCGTATCGGTCTCTTTCTCCTGTTTTGTAAGATAGGGGTTGAGGTAATCCACCGTCGTTTTCATTGTCTCGGCAGACTGAAGTACAAAAGGAAGCTGCATCTGTCCGCTTCCGAAAAGTTCTCCCACCACTTTCATCGCATCAATCAGAATCTCGTTGACGATACGGTCAGGGTGGATCTCTTTGCGTGCCTCTTCGACCAGAGGGATCATCCGCTCCTTGTCTCCGTCCATCAGCAGACGGGCGATCTTCTCTTCGGTATTCATCGCTTCATACTCTGCATCATGCGCATTGTCATCTACGACCACATCACTGAAATGCTCGATGAACCTGAAAAGCGACTGGTCATCCGGATGAAAGAGAAGCTCTTCACAAACCGCCACATCCTCTTCGCTCATTTTGTTCAGCGGGATAATATGCTTGACATTGATAATCACCGATGTCAATCCCGCTTGCAGACAATGGTGCAGGAAGACAGAGTTGAGATACATACGGGCATGTTTGTCCAGACCGAACGAGATATTGCTCAATCCCAGTGTCGAGCCGACCTCCGGGTGCCGCACATGCAGCTCACGGATCGCTTCAAGTGTCTGGATCGCCGCGTCACGGTACTCCTCATCGCCTGATCCTACCGTAAAGGTCAGTACATCGAAGATCAGATTGTGCGGTGCAATACCATGACGGTTGACACAGAGGTCATACAGACGTTCGGCCACGGCGATCTTCTCTTCCTTTGTCTTCGCCATCCCTTTTTCATCGATCGTCAGACAGACCAGTGCTGTACCGTATTTTTTGGCAAGGGTACAGATCGCGTCGAGCTTCTCTTCTCCGTCTTCAAGGTTGACCGAGTTGATGATCGGC
>JALSTF010000137.1 GCA_026983895.1 Sulfurovum sp. | reverse complement strand
CCTGGTGGAGGTCTATATCACAGAGAAGAACCTCTTCAATGAGGGGCTCGATTCCAAAGAGGTGGCAACACTGATGCGCATCCATTTCCCCAAGAGCATGGAGGAAGTGTATGAGAGCGGGTATTTCAAACCGGAGATCATCGACGTATTGAAGTTTGTAGAAGCATATAATCACTTAAGAAAACTTCGCGGCAAACGGGTTGATTTTCCTGCACTCAGAAGCCTGCATGGGGACATTGGCCCTTTTGTTAAAGGACTGCCTTTCACCCTGACATCTGAACAGCAGCAGGTCATCACCCAGATACAGCAGGACCTTCAAAAAGATGAGAAAGCCGCCAAACGGATGATCGTCGGAGATGTCGGTTCGGGGAAGACCATGGTGATCCTTGCTTCAGTCATGATGGCACTGCCCCATAAAAGCATACTGATGGCCCCCACATCCCTGCTGGCACTCCAGCTTTATGAGGAAGCGTGCAAACACTTGCCCAAACAGGTAAGGGTCGCCCTGGTGATGCAGGGGAAAGATGAAGGGGATTACCGCGAAGCGGACTTCATCATCGGGACCCATGCGCTGCTTTACAAAGAGGACCTCCCCGCAGCCTCTCTGGTGATGGTCGATGAACAGCACCGCTTTGGTACGAAACAGAGGCAAACCCTTGAAGCACTTGTGAGTTCCTATGAGAGAAAACCGCACTTTCTCCAGTTCTCCGCCACGCCCATTCCCAGAACACAGGCGATGATGGAATCGGAACTTCTGGATGTATCTCTTATCACAACAACCCCTTTTGAGAGGGAAGTGCTTACGCAAACGATCGGAAGAGAAAATTTCCCAAATCTGCTTGAGCATATCAAGGAGGAGATCGCACAGCAGCATCAGGTACTCATCGTCTATCCTCTGGTGGAAGAGAGCAGTGAAGTCCCCTACCAGTCGCTGGAGGAGAGCAGAGGATTCTGGGAGAAGCGTTTTGAGAATGTCTATGTCACACACGGAAAGGACAAAGAAAAAGAGGAAGTCTTGCTCGACTTTCGTGAAAAAGGAAATATCCTGCTTGCAACCACCGTCGTGGAAGTAGGCATCTCCCTGCCCAGGCTGACGCTGATTGTCATCGTCGGTGCCGAACGCCTGGGACTGGCTACCCTGCATCAGCTTCGCGGACGGGTAGGACGGAACGGGCTGAAAAGCTGGTGCTATCTTTTTTCGAACACCAAAGAGAACTTCAGGCTAGAACAGTTCAGCCAAACGACCAATGGTTTTGACATTGCGAAACTTGACCTGAAATTCAGAGACAGCGGAGACATCCTTGACGGCACCATCCAAAGCGGCCAGCGTTTCAAATGGCTGGACATGGCAGAAGATGAAGCGGTTGTCATGCAGGCGAAGATGCGTTTGAAAAGTGTTGTCGGGCATTAAAAAGCAGGGCTACTTTAACTTATACTTGAGCGAGATCATTGAACTGATATCGGTATGTTCTATCTGATGGTAGGGTGTTGCGTTATATTTGTGCGTGAAATCAATCCCGAGGGAAAGATCTTCAGTAAGCCTGGTATCAAGTTGAAGCATTTGAAAAATGCGATAGTCGGAGAACTCTTCTATATTGGGCTGATAAAACCCCAGATACGTGACCGAAAAGTGTTCGTTGACACTTTTGCTGAATGAAAGATAGGTGTTGAGTTTTACCCGTTCATACACGGGGTCAACTTCGCTGATCTGGTCAGGTTCCATATAGGAGTAGAACAATCCGACACCGACATAACATTTATCGAAAAAACCTTCTATTTTTCTCCTGATGTTCGCGCCTGCGAGATTGCGTACTTTTACATCCTGGAACTCATTGAACTCGGTCTGGCCAAAGAGTTCATAGTCATACAGGGTATCTTCAATGCGGTGAATATAGCGCAGGTGAAAGAGCCCGTTGTTCTTGTTCTTGTCCCCATTGGCTTCTCCGTACGCATAGGAGGCAATAGTGTAGAACATCCACTCTTTTTCTGAATACTCGCCTTTCAGTCCGAAGTTTGCAGCAGCCGAGTCCGTATTGCCCGAGTTGTATGCTCCCCCAAGGCTCACTTCACCGTTCAATCCTTCCTTTTCTCCGATGATCGGCGGTTCAAGAGAGACGAATCCAAAGGAGAAAGAAGAGAGAAACAGCAGATTGAAAAGAATTTTTTTGAACATAAGAAGACCTTGCCGGATATAGAATATAAAATCATACTGTAAATGATATGTGAATTGACTTGTTTGGGGAAGGTGTATGAATGGAAAGGATAATGTCCCGGATGCACGTTCAGGAAATATCTTTGTGTGCAGGTCCGGGATGATGTGTTTAATAAAGTCCGAATTTACCGTCGGCTCTTTTGTACATGACGCGCATGTGGCCGTCGTAGTCGTTAAAAACGATGAATTGTCTTTTCTTCTCTTCCCTGAGTGCATCGATCGCTTCTTCAAAATCAAGCGGTTTGTGCAGTTCAAGGTCCATCGGTACGATCTCTATGTCTTCCGTCGCTATTTCGGAAACTGCTTCGGCTTCTTCTCCAAGGTCTTTGAAGCTCATGATCCTATGGTCTTTGATCTTCTCTTTGTGTCTTCTCAAGCCTTTTTTGACCCTTTCCGCTGCAAGATCCATAGCGGCGTATACATCTTTGTCCACCTGTGTGATGACGATGGTGTTCTTATCTTTAAGATTT
>JALSTF010000136.1 GCA_026983895.1 Sulfurovum sp. | reverse complement strand
AAAGAGAAGGTCAAGGTCAAAAAAGAAGAGAAGCATACACTCGAGCCGGAACAGCCGCCGTTGATCCTTGCGCTTAATCTAATGCCTGACAGCAAAACAGTGGAGGATCTGATGTGCCTTGTGGAACGCTACCCGGGAAAACGTCCTCTGGAATTGCACATCAAGTCAAAACTGGCAGATGTCATCATCGAGTCGAAATGGAAAGTAAGCGAATTGATCATGGAAGAAGCCAAAGCTTTGGGCGCTTACCCTGAGGAGGGCCTGGCCATAGAGCAGTAGAGTGATCCCTCCTGTGCCATCCGGGCCAAAATTCAGTACAATTGATGGCTTTTATCAAAATATATATTTTTCTTAAATTATATCTGATAGAATAATATCAGTATTTTGAATGGAAAGGACAGGCATGAAACTATATAGTATGGCATTCGCATTTTTGCTTCTCGTGGGCACCCTGCAGGCAGAAGTGCACTCAAATGAGGCAAAAACAGAATTGACCGGTGAACTTTACGGATCAAAAGGCAACATTGAACCTCAGATAGATACGCTTATCGGAAAGATCGGAAATATCGGTTTCACTACCGTTGCAGCGAACAAACATATAGAAGTGCATTACTATAACAAGTACAAGGAAAAAGGGGTGGAAATGATCTCCTTTTTCGATATCGTCAACAAAGAGAAGATACGCCCTCTGCTCCTGGCCAATCCTGATTTCGGTGCTTACGCACCCTTTAACTTTCTGGTCTATAAAACACTGGATACAGAAAAAGACGATAATACCTGGTACGGCCACCTTGCTCCCGATACCATGCTCAATATCATCGGAGAAAAGGATCCTGCACTCAGGGATCAGTTCACGACGATGGTACAGGGTTTCGATGATCTCGTCAAGGACGAATTGAAGCCAACATTGACCAAAAAATTTGAGCATTCCAAGCCGCTGCCCGAACATGGATTGACAAAAATGGTCATGAAATTTGAGCAGCCCGATGACCTTGAGGAGTTCCTTGAAGATTTTGTGATGAAGCATGACGGGGCTTTTTCCAAACATCATTTCATTATTGCCGGATTCATAGACTATAAATTCGAGTACAGCGATATGGATCTTGAATTTGACAAATATGATGCGTACTGGGTTTCTCTGCTTTGCCACTTCAAGTTCTCAAATTCCATTTTCAACAGAGGTATTCCCCAGGCGGGAATGTTCGCTCCCTGTTCTATCTACTTTTATATTCCCAAAGGGAAGAATGAATTGCATGTAGGGTATGCTTCTGTGGATAACTGGATCAATGCACTCGATTTCAAGGATGAGAAGACGATCGCCTATATGAGGGCGATCGATGCAGAAGTGATCGATACATTCAGGGAGCTTGGTTTCGAACTTGAAGCCCAAGGGGCAAAAGTACCTGAAGTGATCTCTTTGGACGAGGAGAACAAGCGTCTCAAAGCAAAGGTCAAGGAACTCGAAGCGAAGATAGAAGCGATGAAAAAAGATGAAAAAACGGTCGAGAGTATTACGGAAAAACCTATGTCTCCGACGCCTGCTGTAAAAATGCCCAAAGCAGAATTCAAAGGTGCCAAACTGCAGATAGGCGGGAAAGCCCCGAAAAAACTCTCGACTTATTATGCAGCTGATTTTCAGGCGATCGATGTATTGAAAACAAAATTGGAAGCCCATGGTTTTACCGTGCTGGCAGTAACACCCATTCTTAAAGGAAAGACCGTCATAACGGTGACCAATGAAGAGCTCAGAAAAACCAATACCTGGCTTGCTGCCCTTCACATTTTGGTGAATGAAGGCAATGAGGTACGTGTACAGAACCCTTCCTATTTCGGGGCGGCATTCCTGCAGGATACATACAAGTACGGGCAGTTCAACGAAACACTGAAAGCCCTACAGGCAGTACTGGGAGATATGTATGAAGTCAAAGAGAAATATGATCTTGCGGACCTTCCGAAATATCAGTTTATGTTCGGTATGCCGTATCTCAATGACACGATTACCGTAGCTGAGGGAGAAGGGCTGGCCAAAAAGGTGACAGAAGGGGACGCAGACAAATATGTTGCCTATGCACTTACCCTTCCCAACGGCAATATCCTTGTCGGACACAAACTGAGGAACCGGACCAATAAATTCCTTTTAAAGATAGATGAGGGGCGCAATGCAAATATCCTTCCTTATGAATCGATGATCGAAAAGAACAAAGCAGTGATGCTTGACCCAAAATATTATCTGGCACTCTCTTTGCCCCTCCTGAGTATGTCAGATTTTATGAAGATCGCCTCAGCGCCGGGAGAGATCGAAAAAGATGTAAAACGTGCATATAAGTAACACAAATATCACGACCGAAAAGCAGGTTACTCTGCTTTTTGTGTAAAATCGGAACAAATAACAACTATAAGTTTTTAAAAACACTTCAACTCTTCTTTTCTGTACAGTATCAGTGATACAATCTCTTCACAACTATCTTGAATTTTAAGGAACACATATGTCTAAACCAACTATTATCTGGTCAAAAATCGATGAAGCTCCGGCTTTGGCAACCTATTCACTTCTCCCGATCGTAAACAAATTTACGAATGCGGCGGGTGTAGATGTGAAAACAAGCAATATCTCTCTTGCCGGAAGAGTACTTGCTGCGATGGGGCACGGTGAAGATGAACTTGCAAAGCTGGGTGAGCTGGTTGCGAAACCGGAAGCGAATATCATCAAACTTCCCAATATTTCAGCCTCCATCGGACAGCTTAAAGAGTGTATTGCCGAGCTTCAGTCTCAAGGATATGATCTTCCTGATTTTCCTGAAAACCCTGAAACAGAAGAAGAGAAAGCGATCAGAGCAAAATACAATCCGTGTCTTGGTTCGGCGGTAAACCCGGTACTGAGAGAGGGAAATTCTGACAGACGTGCAGCCGCTGCGGTGAAGAAATATGCGCAGGAACATCCGCACAGACTCAAGCCGTTCGCTGAGAACTCCAAAGCCTACGTTGCGCATATGGGCGGCAAAGGCGACTTCTACGGAAATGAGCAGTCTGTAACTGTCGACAAGGCGCAGACAGTGAAGATCATGCTCAATGGCAAAGAGCTCACTTCTATCGAAGCGCTCGACGGTGAAATACTTGACGGGACTTTCATGTCTGCCAAAGCACTTCGTGCTTTTATCAGAAAAACGATCGATGATGCAAAAGCCAACGGTGTGCTTTGGTCGATCCACCTGAAAGCAACGATGATGAAGATCTCCGACCCGATCATGTTCGGCCATGCCTTCGAAGTATTCTTCCAGGAAGTCTTTGACAAATATGCAGATATCTTCAAAGCATTGGAAGTAAACCCGAACCTGGGAATGTCCGATCTTGAAAAGAAAATTGCAGGGCATGAGAAAGAGGCAGAGATCAAGGCTGCATTCCAGGCAGTGGTTGATTCTGATGCGCCAAAGATCGCCATGGTGGACTCCGACAAAGGCCAGACGAATTTCAATGCATCCAATGATGTGATCATCGATGCGTCTATGCCGGTTGTGGTCAGAGAAGGCGGTAAACAGTGGGACAGAAACGGTGATGCTGTTGAGTGTGTTGCGGTGATCCCGGATGCAACCTATGGAATGTTCTATGAAGAGATGATCGCTGACTGCGTAAAGAACGGACAGTATGATGTTTCAACGATGGGGAATGTTGCCAATGTCGGTCTCATGGCACAAAAAGCGGAAGAGTACGGTTCTCACCCAACGACATTCGAGATCGCAGAGGACGGTGTGGTTGAAGTGGTGGATGCCAACGGTAACGTACTGATGAAGCATGAAGTGGAAGCCGGAGATATCTGGAGAATGTCACGCGCCAAAGATATTCCGATCAAAGACTGGGTCAGACTGGCAGTGGAGAGAGCAAGACTGACAGGACTTCCTGCGATCTTCTGGCTTGATGAAAACAGAGCACATGATGCGCAGATGATCAAAAAGGTTAACACCTATCTTGAAGCACATGATACGACAGGACTTGACATTAAGATCATGGATACTGCGGCGGCAACACGCTACACCAATGAGAGAGTCAGAGCAGGGAAAGATACGATCTCAGTAACAGGTAACGTGTTGAGAGATTATTTGACAGACATGTATCCTATCCTGGAACTTGGTACTTCGGCAAAAATGCTCTCTATCGTACCATTGCTTGCGGGCGGCGGTCTGTTTGAAACAGGGGCGGGCGGTTCTGCACCCAAGCATGTGGACCAGTTCCTCTCCGAAGGCCACCTCAGATGGGATTCACTCGGTGAATTCCTTGCCCTCGCCGAATCACTCAGAATGGAATACCAGAAGTCGGAAGACAGCAAGATTGGTGCGTTGACAGAGGCACTGGACAAAGCCAATGAGGGATACCTGAGCAATGATAAAGCGCCAAGCAGAAAGTGCGGAGAACCTGACAACAAAGCGTCCCATTACTGGGTAGCACGTTACTGGGCGGAAGCACTCTCTACGCAGACTGCGGATGCAGCACTTTCAGAGAAGTTCACGCCGGTTGCCGATGCCCTGGCAAAGAATGAAGAGAAGATCCTGTCTGAGCTTCTTGCTGCGGAAGGTTCCGCAAAAGATATTGGCGGATATTATCATCCGGATGATGCCAAGGCAGAAGCGGCAATGAGACCGTCAGAAACACTCAACAGCATCATCGACGCTATATAAACTATTACCTATCTCTACAGATAGGAACTTCACACAGGGCAAACTGCCCCTGTGTAACACTTTTATAATACTTTTCATGTATTATTATAATTGAACGGTATAAGACGTATGGGTAGTGCGTTTTTGTTCTTTGCAACACAGGATGAAATCTCTTCAGAAACATTGCAAAACATTATTGATGGCCACCGGGTCATGAGTTATGTTTTGTTTGAAGATACTCCTGTGATTCTCATTTTAAAGGAAATCAATGGCAAAAGGTAAAAAAGTAACAGTGATCGGTACCGGGAACTTTGGTTCTACAGTAGCGTTCATATTGGCGATGAACGGGTCATGCCACCATGTAATGCTCAGAGGTAGAAATTATGATGTGGCCAAGGGGAAAGCACTGGATATGTCACAGGCGGCCAACGCAGCAAGACAGCATACTATTGTCAAGGCAGCCAAAGGGCCTGAAGATATGGCAGATTCCGATGTGGTCATCATCACGGCAGGTGCACCGAGGACACCGGGGATGAGCCGGGATGATCTTTTGTTCAAGAATGCAGAGATCGTCAAGTGCTATGCCAGAGAGATCAAAGAGTTCGCGCCTGAAGCGATCGTGATCGTTGTCTCCAATCCTTTGGATGTGATGACCTATGTGGCACTGAAATATACCGGTTTCCCGAGACAGCGTGTGCTGGGAATGGCGGGTATCCTCGATGCGGCACGTATGGCGCACTTCATTTATGAAAAACTTGAATACGGTGCGGGACAGATACGTGCGACAGTGATGGGCGGACACGGCGATACAATGGTACCCCTGCCAAAATTCACTACAGTCGCGGGTGTACCCATCGAAGATCTACTCGACTCTGAGGAGATCGGCGAGATCGTAAGAAAGACACGGAACGGCGGTGCGGAGATCGTGAACCTTCTCGGCAACGGTTCAGCCTATTATGCACCGGCAAAGTCTACAACGGTGATGGTCGAAGCGATCCTCAAAGACACCAACCAGATCCATTCCTGTGCCGTGATGCTGAAAGAGGACTACGGCTACTCGGATATCGTCTCCGGTGTACCGGTCATGATCGGAGCCGGCGGTGCGGAGCAGGTGATCAATATGACGCTTAAACCGCTGCAGCAGACACGTTTCAAGAATTCGGTGGCTTCTGTACAGGAAATGGTTGATACGCTTTACGAGGCCAATTTTTTCGACGATGCGGAGAAGTAGATAGATGCACAGACGTAAAGTAGGGATCATAGGTGCCGGCGCTGTCGGTGCAACGGCAGCATACAGCCTGAGTATGATGGGGACCTGCAATGAGATCATTCTTTTCGATATTGCCGAAGGTGTGGCCAAAGGCAAGGCGATCGATATTGCACAGTCTACGCATTATGCACCCAACAGCACTATTATCACTGCAGCGGAGAGTCCTGCCGATGTAGAGGGCTGCGATATCGTCGTGATCACAGCGGGTGTTCCGAGAAAAGGCGATATGACACGGGAAGATCTGTTGATGATCAATGCCAAGATCATGAAATCGGTTGTGGAAGATGTGATGAAGTATTCTCCCGATGCTGTCATTATCTGTGTTTCCAATCCGTTGGATGTCATGACCTATGCCATTACCAGGATAACGGGGTGGGAACGCAACCGTATCATTGGGATGGCAGGCGCCCTGGATGGTGCGAGAATGGCGTATCAGATCTATAACAAGCTCGGTTTCGGAGCAGGGCAGATCGGTACTTTGGTGATGGGTGACCATGGGCAGAATATGATCCCCCTTCCTCAAAAAGTCCAGGTAGGCGATGTGCCTGTGAATGAACTCCTGAGCAGGGAAGAGATGGAAGAGATCATCGAACGTACCAGAACCGGCGGGGCCGAGATCGTAAAGTATCTGGGGACTTCGGGCTATTATGCCCCAGGACGTGCTATTGCACACATGGTCGAAGCATTGCTGAATGACAGCCAGATCGTGGTCTCATCATCGGTACTGCTTCAGGGTGAGTACGGATACAGTGATGTGACCGCAGGTGTACCGGTGGTACTGGGTAAGAATGGGATTGAAAAGATCATCGAGCTCGAGCTCGATGAAGAAACCAGGGCAAAATTCAAAATTTCGATAGAGGGCATTACGTCCGGTATCGATATATTGAAAGCAAATCATTTTTTTGAATAAGGAGAACATTATGGAATACAGAATTGAAAAAGATACAATGGGTGAAATGCAGGTACCTGCAGACAAATACTGGGCGGCACAGACACAGAGATCGGTACAGAATTTCCAGATAGGCGGAGAAAGAATGCCTATGGAAGTCGTTTACGGATTCGCCAACCTTAAAAAAGCATGTGCCCTGGTGAACAATGAACTCGGACGTCTCGATGATGACAAGACCAATGCCATTGTAAAGGCATGCGATACAGTACTTTCAGGTGAACTTGATGACAACTTCCCGCTTGTGGTCTGGCAGACAGGTTCAGGTACGCAGTCGAACATGAATATGAACGAAGTGGTTGCCAACAAAGCGACTGAGATCCTTGGCGGTGACTTTACCAAAGAACATCTTGTCCATCCAAACGATGATGTCAACAAAGGGCAAAGCTCCAACGATACATATCCCACAGGAATGCGTATCGCCGAAGTGGTCGCAGTCACAGACAATCTCATCCCTGCACTGGAACAGCTTAAACATACACTGGATGAAAAATCCAAAGCGTTTGCGGACATCGTGAAGATCGGGCGTACCCACCTTCAGGACGCTACACCGTTGACACTCGGACAGGAGCTCAGCGGCTATGTTGCGATGCTGGAGACGAATCTGCAGCAGCTTGAAGATGCATTGAAATACTGCAGACAGCTTGCTATCGGCGGTACAGCGGTCGGTACAGGGCTTAATTCCCACCCTGAATTTTCACAGAGAGTATCTGCCCAATTGAACAGTTTTATGGCTAAAGACTATGGTTTTGTTTCTCAGCCCAACAAGTTTCATGCCCTGACAGGACATGATGCGGAAGTGGTACTCTCCGGTGCGCTCAAAGCATTGGCTGCCAACCTTATGAAGATAGCGAACGATATCCGCTGGCTGGCTTCCGGGCCGCGTTGCGGGCTGGGTGAGATCGAGATCCCTGCGAACGAGCCAGGCTCTTCCATCATGCCGGGCAAAGTCAACCCCACACAGGCCGAAGCACTTACAATGGTGGCCGTACAGGTCATGGGGAACGATGCAGCAGTCGGTTTTGCAGCGTCACAGGGGAACTTCGAGCTTAATGTCTTCAAACCGGTCATTGCCTACAATATCCTCCAATCGGTCAAACTGCTTGCCGATTCCATGAGAAGTTTCGATATCAACTGTGCGGTAGGTATTCAGCCGATCAAAGAGAATATCGAGAAATTCCTCAATGATTCTCTGATGCTGGTCACGGCGCTCAACCCGTATATCGGATATGAGAATGCGGCAAAGATCGCCAAAACAGCACATGCCAACGGTACGACACTGAAAGAGGAAGCGGTCGCACTCGGCTTCCTTACCGAAGAGGAGTTTGACCGTTATGTGCAGCCCCAGGAGATGATCGCTCCCAAAGCTTAAACGTCAGAAGATCTTTACAAAAGGTAGCATTTTGCTGCCTTTTCCTCCAAAATACTTTCAAGACTGTGTAGAAATTTACCACTTTTTTAAAATCACTCTTTATAATAATTCAATTAATCCCTAATTATTGCTAATAGGCCTATAATAAAGGAACTTATTGTAAAAAAAGGAGACTATGTGAACGTACATGAATATCAGGCAAAACAGATCTTTGCCGAATATGGTGTTCCCACACCAAAAGGTATAATGGCTGAAACGGTTGATGCCGCTGTTGAGGCGGCAAAAGAACTTGGCGGGCCGATCTGGGTCGTCAAAGCGCAGATCCATGCCGGTGGCCGCGGGCTCGGCGGTGGTGTCAAGCTTGCAAAATCACTGGATGAGGTAAGAGAATTGGCAGACGAGATCCTTGGAATGACTTTGGTGACACACCAAACCGGTCCTGAAGGGAAACTGGTACAAAAACTCTACATTGAAGACGGTGCGGATATCAAGGATGAATTCTATCTTTCCGTCATTTTGGACAGAAAGCTGGAAATGCCCTTGATCATGGCATCTACCGAAGGCGGGATGAACATTGAAGATGTAGCTGAAAATACACCTGAAAAGATCATTACCGTACCTGTCGATCCGACGATCGGTTTTCAGGGATTCCATGGCCGTGAATTGGCATTTGGCCTGGGGATCACTGATAAAGGTGAACAGAAGAATATCATTACTTTTGCACAGAAACTGTATAAACTCTACATGGATAAAGATGCAGAGATGATCGAGATCAATCCGCTTGTAAGAACAGGTTCGGGAGAATTCCTGGCACTTGACGGAAAAATGGGATTTGACAACTCCGCACTCTACAGACAGCCGGAGATCGCAGCAATGAGAGATCTGAGTGAAGAAGATCCCGATGAGGTCGAAGCGGCAAAATACGGTCTTTCCTATGTTGCTCTTGACGGCGAGATCGGTTGTATGGTAAACGGTGCCGGTCTTGCTATGGGTACGATGGATACGATCAACCATATGGGCGGAACACCTGCGAACTTCCTGGATGTAGGCGGTTCAGCCAATGCTGAAACGGTTTCCAAAGGGTTTGAGATCATTCTCAAAAACCCCAATGTTAAAGCGATATTCGTCAATATTTTCGGCGGTATCGTACGTTGTGACCGTATTGCGAACGGTATTATCGAAGCGACAAAGATCACGGATGTCAATGTTCCTGTTGTGGTGCGTCTTGACGGGACAAATGCTCCTGAAGCAGCAGAGATCCTTAAAAATGCGAACATTTCCAACCTGATCGTTGCGGAAGATCTGGGTGATGGTGCGGCAAAAGCTGTTGCTGCAGCGAAAGGAGAGATATAAATGTCAATTTTGGTAAATAAAGATACAAAAGTAATCGTTCAGGGTTTCACAGGTAAAGAGGGTTCTTTCCATGCAGAGCAGTGTATTGACTATGGTACGAATATCGTCGGAGGTGTGACCCCGAATAAAGGCGGACAGGTACATTTGGGGAAACCGGTATTCAATACGGTTTCCGAAGCAGTGAAAGAGACAGGTGCGACAGTTTCCATGATCTTCGTTCCGCCTGCATTCGTAGGTGATGCTGTGATGGAAGCGGCGGAAGCAGGGATCGAGCTGGCTGTGATCATCACCGAAGGTGCACCTGTCAAAGATATGCAGGCAGCAAAAGCGTATGCGACCAAGCATGGCATGAAGACCATCGGGCCGAACTGCCCGGGTATCATTACTGCCGAAGAGTGCAAGATCGGTATCATGCCGGGTATGATCTTTAAAAAAGGAAATGTCGGACTGATCTCCAAGTCAGGTACATTGACCTATGAAGGTGCAAATCAGGTATGTAATGTAGGATATGGTATCACTACGGCAGTGGGTATCGGCGGTGACCCGATCATCGGCCTTTCCTACAAGCAGATACTCCCTATGTTCGAAGCGGATCCGGATACAGAGTGTATCGTGATGATCGGTGAGATCGGCGGAGACCTTGAGATCCAGGCGGCCAAGATGATCAAAGAGCAGATCACGAAGCCTGTCGTCGCGTTCATTGCAGGACAGACAGCACCAAAAGGCAAAACCATGGGGCATGCCGGTGCTATTGTGTCCGGTTCTGCAGGTACGGCCAAAGAGAAGATGGAAGCACTTGAAGCCGCAGGCGTGAAAGTAGTCGTCTCACCGGCTGAGATCGGTAAAGCGGTCAAAGAAGTTCTCTCTAAATAAAGAATGGAGAGGACGGAGGCTTCGGCCCCGTTTTTTGCATTTGCAGTATAAAAAATGAACATTGAAACAGTTCATTTTCTCCTGCTTCAAAAGGTAACAACCTCACTTATACTCCCCATAATTACCACTTATTTATACCTTCATTATTAAAACTAAGCTATTCTTATTTTAGTGAATAACAGATCTCACTTAATATTTCAAAAAATAAAAAGGGGAAAATATGGCAGCAATGGTAGCTCCGGAGAACACTCCAGTATGGGTCAATACCTCAAGATGTAAAGCCTGTGATATCTGCGTGGACGCTTGTCCCGCAGGTGTACTTTCTATGAAACAGGAACCAACTTCTGTTTTGGGTGCGATGATCAGCGTGATGCATCCAGAAGCATGTATCGGATGTAACGAGTGTGAACTCTGTTGTCCGGACTTTGCTATTTATGTAGCAGAGAAAAAAGAATTTAAATTCGCAAAACTGACTGATGCGTCAAAAGCAAGACAGGAAGCGATTGTGAAAAATGGGTACAGACTGCCCGAAGATTATAAGGAGGCTAACTAATGTCAGCAACAAGAGAAATTATTTCAAGCGGTAATGAACTTGCAGCACTGGCGTCGGTAGATGCAGGATGTATGTTTTTCGCCGGATATCCACTGACGCCGTCAAGTGAAGTCATGCACGTCATTTCTGATCTTTTGCCTAAAAAAGGCGGTGCAGCGATTCAAATGGAAGATGAGATTGCAGGTGTCGCAGCAGCGATCGGTGCGGGAATGGCCGGTATCAGAACATTGACCGCAACTTCAGGACCGGGTATGTCATTGAAAGCGGAGAACCTTGGATTGGCACAAATGGCTGAAGTGCCTTTGGTCGTTGTGAATGTAATGAGAGGAGGGCCGTCAACAGGTCTTCCTACACGTGTTGCGCAGGGTGATGTATCTCAGGCGAAGAATCCGTCTCACGGTGACTACAAGTCCATTACGGTATGTGCAGGTAACCTGGCCGAGTGTTATACGGAAACAGTCAGAGCCTTCAACCTTGCAGACAGATTCATGCAGCCGGTATTCGTTCTGCTTGATGAAACACTGGGGCATATGCATGCCAAAGCGATCATTCCGACTGCTGAAGAAGTAGAAAAAGGGATCGTGCCGAGAAAAACATTCGATGGACCGGCTGAAGAATATAAGCCGTATGCTGCGGCACAGGATGAACCTGCAGTACTCAATCCAATGTTCACAGGATACAGATATCACTTTACAGGGCTTCACCATGATGATATGGGGTTCCCGACAGAAGAGATAGAAACCTGTAGAAAACTGATCGACAGGCTCTTTAGAAAAGTGGAAGAGCACAAAGATGAAATCGAATCGAACGAAGAGTATAAAGTAGATGATGCAGATATTCTTCTTGTAGGTTACGGTTCAGCATCGCTAGCTATCAAAGAGGCGGTTGATGTACTGAGAGAAGAGGGTATCAAGGTCGGAATGTTCAGACCTATCACCCTCTGGCCAAGCCCGGAAAAAAGAATGCATGAACTCGGAGAAAAGTTCGACAAAGTACTCGTGGTTGAACTGAACCAGGGACAATATTTTGAAGAAGTGCAAAGATCGATGAGCAGACTGGATATTAACAAGCTGACCAAAACAAACGGTCGTCCATTCTCTCCTGCAGATATTATTGAAAAAGTGAAGGAGTTATAATATGGCATTTAACTATGATCAGTATTTAAGAGTAAACAAGATGCCAACACTGTGGTGTTGGGGATGTGGTGACGGTGTGATCCTGAAATCATTCATCAGAGCGGTTGACAAACTGGGATGGAAGAAAGATGATATCTGTGTGGTTTCAGGGATCGGATGTTCCGGAAGATTCTCTTCTTATGTCGATTTCAATACCGTACACACAACGCACGGAAGGACCGTTGCCTTTGCG
>JALSTF010000135.1 GCA_026983895.1 Sulfurovum sp. | reverse complement strand
GATCCTTATGCTGAGATGCTACATCCCGGAGCAGTTTCTGCTTCCAGAGAAAAGGAATGTTTTCGATTTTTTTTATACGGCTTTTGATATAGAACGTCCCCAGATAATCCCCGAAACGGATCGTTTTGGACGGAAAAAGCTGAAGACGCAGACGCTTATACAGCAAGAGTGTTTTCCGGTGCGTGGTCGTATAAAAGGTTTGACCGTCGTCGCTGCGTATTTTCAATACCTGATAGCGGCGATCCCCATTCTCTTTTTCATAGGCATTCAGTACATTGGCATGCGTAAAATAGAAGGGTTTGGAAATGAACTCTGTATAACTCCGGTACTCCCAGCCCAAACGCAACAAGAAGAGCAGAAGCAGTATGGCCATCGTCCAAACGAACTCCCGCCGTGTTTCAAAAAGTTTAGGCTTTTCCACTATCCTTCTTCACACACATCATATTGGCGGCATGTCCACAGAGATATTCCCTGTGTTGGCAGGAATATCACTCTCCTCGTAGACCACTTCAAACGCAGGGGCATGGGTGGCATCGACAAAACGGGTGAACTGTTTCTGGAAGATCAGATCAACCGTACCCGTAGGCCCGTTCCTCTGTTTGCCTATAATGATCTCCGCTTCCTCTTCGGATTTTTTTCTGAAATCGGAAGTATACTCTTTCCCCTCTGCTTTGGCTTTCATCTCTTTCTCTTTTTCCTTGGCTTCCCGGTACACATCATCACGGTAAACAAAAAGAATGATATCGGCATCCTGCTCTATCGCTCCCGATTCACGCAGGTCCGAGAGCATAGGGCGTTTATTTTCCCTGGCTTCAAGTCCGCGGTTGAGCTGAGAAAGTGCCACGATGGGTATCTGCAGCTCCCTCGCCAACTGCTTCAAGCCTCTGGATATCTCCGAGACTTCCTGCTGCCTTCCCTCTTTGCCTTCACCGCTCATCAGCTGCAGGTAGTCGATGATCGCCACGGAGATCTCAGGATGCTGTGCTTTAAGTTTGCGGAGTTTGCTTCGTACGTGATGGATCGTTGCATACCCGCCGTCATCGACAAAGAGTTTCTTTTGGGAAAGTTCATCGGTCGCTGCTGAAAGCTGGCTCCATTGTTCATCACGAAGGTCCCCTATCCTCAATTGCTGCAAAGGAATGGACGTTTTGGCTGAAAGAAGACGCAGCATCAACTGCTCTGCGGGCATCTCCAGAGAAAAGAAAGCAACACCTTCATCGCGTTCTATGGCCCTGAGCGCCATGTTAAGCACCAGTGCCGTCTTCCCCATCGCCGGCCTCGCCGCAATGATCACCAGGTCCCCTTTACCGAAACCGGATGTTTTGTCATTAAGGTTCTTAAATCCCGTATCGGTACCGATGAGTTTGGAGTTGCCCAGTGCCTTGAGGCGGTTGATCTCATCCATCATCGCCAGCGTGATCTCTTTGGACTCCCGAAAATCTTCATTGGTATTGTTCTGTGTGATCTCGTAGAGTTTCTTCTCCACCAGGTTCATCACTTCTTCAGCAGGCAGGTCATCCTCAATGGTCACCTTCTTGATCTCCGTCGCCAGAGTTGCCAGGGCTCTTTTGCTTGATTTTGCTTTGATCTCCGTCAAATAGGCAGCCGTATTTGAGATCGGATTGGCAGAGAGCAGTTCGAGCATCGCCACTTCATCGAATTTACCCATACCCTGCAGTTTGTTTTTAAGGAACTCTTCATCAATGGGCTTCTCTTCGCGCACGAGTTCTTCCATCGCAAGAAATATATGCTGATGAAACGGCAGATAGAAATCATGCGGGTTCAGTTTGGACGCGATCTCTTCATAGATCTCAGGGTCAAAGATAATGGCAGAGAGCACTGCACGTTCGATGTTGAGGTTATACATATTGTCCACTCTTAACTCCTCACTCGCTTTGCGCAGCAAAGCGTTCCACTTCTTGAACGAAGCGTTCCACCAATTCGCCTTCGGGCAACTTCGCGACCACTTCCCCTTTGACCATCACCAGGCCGCTTCCCTTACCGTACGCGATGGCTACATCGGCATGCTTGGCTTCCCCTATGGCATTGACCACGCACCCCATCACCGAAACATCCATGGGTGTCTTGATGTGCGCTGTCCTCTTCTCGACCTCGGCTACGGCAGAAACGAGATCCGCCTCGATACGCCCGCAGGTCGGGCAGGAGATGATATTCAGCCCCTCCTGAACCCGGCCGCTGTCTTTGAGTATGGCTTTGCCTACCTTGATCTCCTCTTCGAGTTCCCCCGTAATGGAAACCCGCATCGTATCGCCTATCCCGTCCAGAAGAAGCGTCCCCAGACCGATGGCCGATTTGACCGTTGCATGAAAGATCGTACCCGCTTCGGTGACTCCAAGATGGAACGGATAGGCATTCTTCGGCCGCAGCATCCGGTAGGCTTCCACTGTCCTGTCCACATCGGAAGCTTTGAGAGAGACTTTGATATCGGTAAATCCGAGATCTTCAAGAAATTTGATATTGTACTCCGCACTGGCTACCATCCCCTCAGCCGTCGCACCGTACTTCTGATCGAATTCTTTTTCCAGAGAACCGGCATTGACCCCTACGCGAATAGGAAGGCTGCGTTCCCGACACGCTTTGACGATCTCTTTGATGCGTCCTTTCTCTCCGATATTCCCCGGATTGAACCGGATGCAGTCCACCCACTTCGCCGCTTCAAGTGCCAGCCTGTA
>JALSTF010000134.1 GCA_026983895.1 Sulfurovum sp. | reverse complement strand
GTTATTGTCACAGCGGAAATGGACAAAAGTATGGATCCCTACCTCAGCGAACAGACAGAGTTCTGGGTTAAAACAGCTCAGCTGAGCCTCAATAAGGTCGAAGGGCTCGATACCCTGCTTTCGGGTGTCTACATTATGATGAACCCCAAAAAAGGCGTTGAAAAGATCAAACATTTCAAAGGACTCGACCATATGCCTGTCATCTCCGCAGACAGTCTGGGGACCACCTACCTGCTCAAAGCAAACAGCCTGGGTTCACTCGACATCGGTTCCCCTATCTACTATAAAAGACTTCCTGCCGGAAGAGTGGCCGGCTACCATCTGGACCCGGACGGCAGGCATATCACACTCAAAGTCTTCATCAAAACGCCGTTTGACAAGCTTATAGACACACACACACGCTTCTGGAATGCCAGCGGTATCACGGCGAACATCGGCACGGGCGGCGTAGAGATACGGACCGAGTCGCTTACTGCTATTCTCGCCGGAGGTATTGCCTTTGATAACTTCACCAATACCAGTCACAGCAAAAAAGCACCCAAAGGCTATCAGTTCACGCTGTATACAACAAAGAAAGAAGCCAAAAAGATGCATTACAGCAAAGAGATCTTCTTCTGGGTCAATTTCGACAGCAGTATCCGCGGCCTCTCAGAAGGTGCACCTGTTGAATTCCGCGGTGTGAAGATCGGGGAAGTGGTCAGCTATTCACTCATAGGCGATGCTGACAAAGCCCAATTCCAGATCCCTATTCTTATCAAGATAGAGCCTGAACGCTTTATGGTCTTTCCACAGAATACCGGCAAGGCCCATCAGGTCAATACTGTCGTACTTAAAAAACTCATCGATAATGGATTCAGGGCACAGCTCAAAAGCGGCAACCTGCTCACGGGAGAACTCTATGTCGATCTGGATATGCACAAAGATGTCCCTCCCGTCGCACTTACACAAAAAGACGGTCTTTATGTCCTTCCGACCGTACCTGCGACCATCGAGACACTCAAGTCGGACATTAAAACCGTACTCGACCGCATCTCTGCGATTCCTTTTGAAGAGATCGGCAAGGAACTTGAGCTGACACTCAAAGAAGTACGTACTGGCACCATTCCTCAGCTCAATGAGACGATCCAAAGTACGGATACCATGATGAAAGGTGCCGGCAGTACGATGCAGGCACTGCAGAAGAATTACCTCGATTCCAATGCAGATGTGAACAAAAAGATCATCAGACTGCTCGACGAAATGACACGCACCAGCCGTTCGGTCAAAAATCTGACCGATTATCTCCAACGACACCCCGAATCACTTATACAAGGAAAATAGATGAAAACAAGACTCTTCCTATGGATCACGGCACTGGCACTCCTCAGTGGCTGCGGCAGTTCGAACTTCTATCAACTGCACCCAAAATCCGTTCAAAACACGGGAACAAGAGCCCATAAAAGTACGGCCATCATCGGTATTGCAGAAGTGGAAGTGGCCGACTACCTCACCAAATCCGAAGTCGTGACACGCATGAGTGCGGGACGTATCCATGTGCATGAAAAAGACGTATGGGCAGGTTCCCTTTCCAAAAATATCCAGTCCGTCCTTCAGCAGAACCTTTCCAGTCTGCTCCCGTCAAGAACATTTCTCTCCTCCCCATGGGAAGAACCGATCAATGACCGGTACCGTATCTACGTTACGATAGACCGTTTCGACGGTTACGAGAACGGCAAAGTCATTCTTCAGGGAAGATGGAGCCTCGTCAATAAAGAGGAAAATACAGTAGCATACAGCGAATCTATCAACTATACTTCCCAGGGAGGGAAAACGGTTGACGAGATCGTAGAGACCCAGAGCAGACTGCTCGACAGGCTCAGCAGGCGCATTGCCGGCAAGATCCGTGCACGCCTCTGATCTTATCTTAGCATATACAGCGAGAGAGACAGTGATGGAAAAATCAGCGATCGTGCGGAAGATCATGACGGAGTTTGCCGAGCGGACCTGCCTTTCCGGTGAAGGATGTACGCCGGTACGGTACCTGTGGACCGATGCTTTCGCTGTCTGCAATTTCCTCGCACTCTATGAGCAGACAGGTGAAGAGAATTACAAAGAGCGTGCCCGGGCACTTGTCGACCAGGTGCATCATGTGCTGGGCAAACACCGGGACGATGATCCCCGCAGCGGATGGATCAGCGGCCTTGATGAAGAAGAAGGCGAAAAACATCCTACCGCCGGGGGTTTGAGGATAGGCAAAAAACAGAATGAGCGCAAACAGGATGCGCCTTATGACGAACGTCTGGAGTGGGAACAGGATGGCCAGTATTTTCACTACCTCACAAAGTGGATGCACGCGCTGAACCGTGTGACCGAAGTGACCGGGGATCCCAGATACAACTTCTGGGCACGGGAACTCGCCAAAACGGCTTATGCCGGATTCGTCCATACCCTTCCGGGAAACCGGGGAAAACGCATGGTATGGAAAATGAGTATCGACCTCTCCTATCCGCTGGTTCCCTCTATGGGGCAGCATGATGCGCTGGACGGCTATATCACCTACCTTGAGCTTGAAACGACTGCTGCAGAAGATCCGGATCTTCCCTATACACCGCAGCTCGATACAGAAATAACGGAAATGCTGCGTATGTGCCAAAGCATCAGGCTGGAGACGGATGATCCGCTGGGCATCGGCGGCCTCCTGTCTGATGCATGCAAACTGGCAAGG
>JALSTF010000133.1 GCA_026983895.1 Sulfurovum sp. | reverse complement strand
AAGGAAAAACTATCTCCGTAGAGTCGCGATAAGCCGTTTGGGATTAAGAAGCATTCCCATCGCTGAGACGATCTCTTTTACCACAATATCCGATGCCAGGAGTGTCTCTTTGCTGCAGCCTTCATCTCCCATCACGGCAAAAGAAAGGAGAGCTTCTTCAAGCATTTTGGCATCGTTGTTCCCATTTCCCAGAGCAACGGTCTTTTCTTTGCCCAGTTTTGTGAGAAATGCTGCTTTTTCAGCCGTATGGTCCGCACTTGCCAACACCAGTACCTGAAGATCAAAATCCTGAAGTGCCTCTTTGACCGTACCGAAAGTATCGGCAGTAATGACATACACTTTATATTCTCCGCATATCTTTATCAAAAGCCTTTCCGTCTCAGGATTCAAATGTCCGTCTGTTGCCAATGTACCGTTATAGTCAAAAAGGATGTTCTCAATATCGATATTTCCGAAATGCGGGATCTCTATCATGGTGCTGTCCTTTGGGTCAAATAATCCAGTACTTCCCCCTCGTCTCCTCGAAAGACGATACGCTCCCTGTTTTGTTCTATCTGGTATTCGTACATCGGATCGTAATATTCACGAAGCAGTGCTTCTATCCAGAGATCATGCCCTTTGGAACTGCCCGTCTCCCTCTGCATCTTCAAAGCATCATCGAACCAGGAGAGCATTTTGGCATATCTTTCACCGCCGAGTTTCCTGCTGATCGCATTAAAACTCCGCAGCATGGCCTCTTCCCATGATCTCATACCTTCTTCCTTTCCAAAACGGACCATGAACTGTTCCTGAAAACCGCTGACATACTCATCGAAGATCGTTCTTACCCTCTTGTGCATCGGGACATCCAGTATCACAAGAGGGGCTTCATGCAAATAGGAAAAAAGTGTACGGGGGATCTCAAGTCTTCCTATCCTCCTGCTTTCATCCTCCATGACGATCTGCTTTGCCCCCTTCTGCGTCTGTTTCAAAAGTGCCCGGGCAAGCCGATGTTCAAAATCTATCTGTGCAGGCTGCGGTTCTATCTGCCGGCCAAAAGCGGAACCCCGATGTTTGGCCAGTCCTTCAAGGTCCACACTCTGCTCTATTTTTTTCAGAAGGATCGTTTTTCCCGACCCCGTTGTACCGCCAAGAACAACAGGTGTGCATTTTGTATCTATCGTTTCCAGCTCATCAAGGATAAAACGTCTGAAGGCTTTGTATCCGCCTTTGATACGGGGAATGTCAATCCCCGCTTCATGCAGCCACTCCTGGGAGATACGCGAACGGTCCCCTCCTCTAAAGCAGTAGAGTACCGCATCGGGATGCTTGTCTATAAAATCACTCCATACCCTGATACGCGCTTTTTTACGCTCTCCGCTCACCAATCTGTGTCCCAGTTCAAGGGCAGCTTTCCCGCCTTCTTTCTTGTAACAGGTACCCACTTCTTCTCTCTCTTTGTCATCCATGAGCGGCAGATTGAAAGCAGCGGGGAAAGATCCCTTTTTGAACTCTATGGGTGCACGTACATCTATGAGGGGTGTATCATTGAGAAGAAGTGTTGAAAAATCATTGGTTTGGGGAAGATTCACATATACTCACTTTTTTAGGGCTATTAATATTTATGGAATTATACCAAAATATCCAGCTATGGCCGCACTTCATAAAGCTATTATGAAAAATGATATAGAATCAAAAAATAGAAAGGGAAAGAGGCCTATGTTCAACATATTCAAAAAACTGTTTTTGAAACAAGAAGAAACAAAAGAAAAAGAAGCTCCGGGAAGGACATTCAACCAGATCATCACATCCCAATACTTCGACCCTGATGAAGCTGCTTCCGGCACAGAAGAAAAACAAGGCAAGATCGAACAGATCGCAGCATACGGACTGCATCCCAAATTCCTGCGCTACCGTTATGGAGAGGACAGCAGAGAGATCGAATCAGCCTATGTCGTTTTTCAAAAGGAGACGACCTCCCGCGGCGGGAGCATGGTGCATGTGAGCGAACTTGCTTTTACGGTCAAAAGCAATGATTTTAAAACATTTGAAACATTGGCCGGCGTCAGCCTGGAAAAGGACTTCAGAGATCTTACACACTACCTGTACACCGGTGAAGAACGGAGAAAAGAATCCCGAAATCTCTGATCACCCTTTCGTTACATCACAATACTCGGAAACAAGTTTCTCAATACGTTCAAGGTCCAAGGGCTTGGTTGCATAATCATCCATCCCCTCTGCCATATATTTCTCTTTGTCACCGGACAGTGCATTGGCAGTGAGGGCAATGATCGGTACATGCGGCACCCCCTGGGCCTCTTCATAGGCCAAGATCTCATGTGTCGCTTCCACACCTCCCATTTTCGGCATTTGAATATCCATAAAGACCATATCATACGCTTCTTTTTTACGCAATGCTACAGCTTCTTCCCCATCGGATGCCAGCGTTACTTTCAGACCGAAATTCTCTAAGACTATCTTAATGAGTTTCTGATTGATAGGATTGTCTTCGGCAACGAGTATATGAAGATTGTCAAATCTTTTTTTCTTTGCTGCCGGCTGCGGAATACGGTGTATCTTCTCTGCTTTGTGCTGAAGGATCGTTCCTATCTTTTCAAAACTGACAGGCATGTAGATGACTTCATCAAAAACATTGCGCTCGTTGCCGAGCGTTCCCTGTCGTGCACTTGTTGTCAGCAATACTTTCCTGCAATTGAGTTTGGCAAAACGTTCAAGCGTCTCCCCGTCCACGCAATGATGGTCTACCAGGAGGACATCGGGAAGCAACGCGGTAAATATCTCCTCGCACGTATAGGCCTGATATTGGGCGCCATAATATTCAATATAGGTACGCAATATATTCCCGCATCGGCTTTGAGGGTCATTTTCTGAAAGAACAGCACCGACATAAAGATCTTTGGCTATGTCCGCCGTTTCTTCCTGCTGTGCTGCCTTTGGCAGGGTCAAAGTGAAATAAAAGGTCGACCCTTCGCCTTCTTTGCTTTTCACACGCAGCTTGCCGCCCATCGCTTCAATGATCTTGCTGGAAATGGTCAATCCCAGACCTGTTCCGCCGGATTTTCTTGTAGTACTTGCATCCGCCTGGCCGTATGCTTTAAATATCTTGGCCTGCTGTGCTTTGCTCAACCCTATTCCCGTATCGCTTACCGATATTTTCAGGCTTACCGTATCATTCTTTTTTTTCAGGTATTCCGCGCGGACGTCGATCTTCCCGCCTTTGTCCGTAAATTTCAAGGCATTGCTGACAAGATTGCTGATGACCTGCGACAATCTTGTCGGATCACCCATAAGCATTTTGGGGATTTTCGGATCGGTAAAAAGATTGAGGGTGATCCCTTTTTCTTCTATCTTCGGTACAAATACACCCAAGGAGGCTTCTACTTTTCCAAAAAGATTGAAAGGGATACTCTCAAGTTCCATTTTTCCGGCATTGATCTTGGATACATCAAGGATATCATTGACGATGACATTGAGATTGTATGAACTTTCCCGTATCATCGAAACGAATTCTTTCTGTTCCTGTGTCAGTTCCGTACCATCGAGTAATTCCGTCAGACCAACGATGCCGTTGAGCGGGGTACGTATTTCATGTGACATACTCGCAAGGAACATTTCTGTGGTTTTTGATTCTTTTTCAAGTGTGTCCGCTTTGGCCGTGGCCGCATCAAGTTTATTTTTGAGAAGTTTATATTTTTCTTCGGGTACGGTCTTCTCTTTTTTTTGCGGACGTTTACTATGCATATACTCTCTATAAATGTAAAGTACAAGCAGAAGATAAGCCATAAAGAGGAATATCAGCAAGAGTGATTGCAGGGATGTCATCTGTAAAAATAAAAAACCGAATACACCGACAACCAGCGATGCAGCACCACTCAACCCTATCTCTTTTCTCATATTTCCAAACATCCATCTTCCCTTTTAAGCCTTCTTTGGATTATTTTACCTAAAAAAAAGAGATTTTAAAACAAGTGCATAAATATAATTGAAAATTCAATATTTGAGATGATAAAATTCAGGAGATTTAAATGGCGGACAGTGAGGGATTCGAACCCTCGGTACCCTTACGAGTACGCATCCTTAGCAGGGATGTGGTTTCAGCCAACTCACCCAACTGTCCGTATGTGGTTTTGTGAGTGGGATTATAATGCATTTGCCTTAAACCAAAGCTTAAAAAAGACTTTTTAGTGTATGATTTAAAAAAATATTTCAGGATACCCAATGTTTCAAAAAATCGCACCTCTTCTTATTTTGGCTCTCTTTGCAGTAGGCGCCTATTTCATGATTCAGGGAATGAAGCATGCTACCCATCTGGCAGACCCGCAAAAAGCCAAAGCACTCAGGAATAAATAGTTAAAAAGCAGCCATTACCTTGAGGATCTCTTCTACTTTCTGTTTAGGGTCCTGCGCTTTGTAAATGGGCCTTCCCACTACCGGATAATCCACCCCCTCTTCATGGGCAAGTTCCAAAGTAGCCACACGCTGCTGATCGCCTGCATCTTCTCCGAACGGTCTGATACCCGGACACAGGGTCAAGAAATCATGACTCGTGGCATTTTTGATCGCCCTGCTTTCAAAAGTTGAACAGACCACACCGTCCAAGCCGTTCTCATAACCCATTCTGGCAAACTGCTCGGCTTTTTCATCGATGCCTTTTTCGTAGATCATTCTGAAAGTCTCTTCACTGAATGAGGTCAAAGCTGTGACGGCCAGAACGAGAGGGCGTTTTTCATAGGAAGAAAGCCGTTCCATCACCGTTTTCATAGCGACGGCACCGGCACTGGCATGGATATTGAACATATCCACGCCCAGTTTGGCGATCTCCTCGGCGGCATCAGCCATCGTATTGGGAATATCGTAGAGTTTTAGATCGAGGAAGATCCTGAAATCAGGGTTGATCGTCTTGAGTGCCTCGATGAACGGTTTTCCGTCACGTATATAGGCTCTAAAACCCACTTTCATCCATACATTGTAGTCTTTGAGCGACTCCGCAAGTGCAAGATTCTCTTCTGCCGAGGGCAGATCGAGTGCGACACACAATTCCATATACAGCTCCTAATTTTATATTGGTATAATATTACCCTAAATTTAATAACTAAGGACTAAACAACATGTTTGGAAAACAATCAAAAAGATATGACATCCCCCAGGATGTAATGGACACCTATCAGTACGCGAAGATCAAAACGAACAAAGGCGACATTTGGATCAAACTTTATCCTGATGATGCACCCAATACCGTAGCGAACTTCGCACATCTGGCCAATGAAGGATTCTATGACAACCTGAAGTTCCACAGGGTCATCCCCGGTTTCATGGCACAGGGAGGATGCCCTCACTCCGGCCCTACAGGCAACCCTGCCATGGCAGGTACCGGCGGACCGGACTGGCAGATAGACTGTGAGACAGATACGAGTCACCATCCCCACAGAAGAGGAACACTTTCCATGGCGCATGCAGGGCCGAACACAGGCGGAAGCCAGTTCTTCATCTGTTTTGCACCATGTCCGCACCTTGACGGAGTACATACGGTCTTCGGTGCGATAGAAGAGGATGATACAGAGAGTTTCATGGTCCTTGACAACATCGAGCAGAATGATGACATTCTGGGAATCGAGATACACGCAGAGAAAGCATAATATATTTCCCTTTCTTGCAAAACATGCGTGGGGGCGGGTTTGCCCGCCTTCATAACTTGGGATACATGGTGGATGAATCCACCCTACTACAGATAGAGAGGAATTGTTTCATGTACGGATACTACCGAGTCGCGGCAGCAGTCAACAAAACCACCGTAGCAAACCCGCAGAAAAATACCGAAGAGATCCTTGCCCTCATTCATGAAGCAGCAATAAAAGAGGCCAGTGTCATTGTATTTCCTGAACTGTCTTTGACAGGATACACTGCCAGTGATCTTTTTCTCAATCAGACCCTGCTTGCTGCCCAAAACGAACAGCTTCAAAATATATTAAATAATATAATAGATACCGATACTGTTGTGATCCTTGGTATAGCGCACTTGGAAGCAGACAGGCTTTACAATTGTGCTGCCGTACTTCAGAAAGGAAAAATACTCGGGATCATCCCCAAATCCTACCTTCCCAACAAGAAAGAGTTCTACGAGAAACGCCAGTTTGTCAGCGGGCGTGATATTGTCAGGACAACAACAGAAATACTGAGAGAAGAGGTGTTTTTCGGTGTCGATCTTCTTTTCACGGACAGTAAAGAGATGACTTTCGGCGTAGAAATCTGTGAGGACCTCTGGGCAGTCACTCCGCCAAGCTGCCACATGGCAAGCAACGGTGCAAATGTGCTCTTCAACCTCAGTGCCAGCAACGAACTTATCGGCAAACACGAATACCGTGAAGAACTGGTACGTACACAGAGCGCACGCTGCATGGCTAGCTACGTCTATGCTTCTGCCGGTGTGGGAGAGAGTACAACAGATACCGTGTACGGCGGGCATGCACTCATTGCCGAATACGGTACGACACTGATACAGAATGAACGCTTCCGTACGGAGAGCCATCTCGTCACAGCGGATGTCGATCTGGAACGGCTCCGCTGGCTGCGCATAAACGAGTCAAGCTACAGCGACGGCCGCCGCAAGAAAACACGTATGGTCAAACTGGGGGCACTCCCCCGGATCACCCAACTGCAGCGCAAGATCGACCCGACACCTTTCGTTCCTTCTGCGTATGCAGACAAGAAAGCCCGTTGTGATGAGATCGTCCACATTCAGGCACACGGATTGATCAAACGCATGGAGCATGCACACATCAAAAAAGCGCTCATCGGTATCAGCGGGGGGCTTGACTCTACACTCGCCCTGCTCTCTACATGCAAAGCTTTTGAAATGATGGATTGGGCACATAAAAATATCATCGCGGTCACAATGCCGGGCTTCGGAACGACAAGCCGTACCAAAAGCAATGCCGTCGAACTCTGTAAAGCACTCGGCGTCACACTGAAGGAAGTGGATATCACCGCACTTTCCATGCAAGAATTCAATGCCATAGACCATGACCCTGCCGACCTGAGCGTGGCCTACGAGAATGTGCAGGCACGGGCACGCACTTCAATATTAATGAATATGGCAAACAAAGAGGGGGGTCTGGTCATCGGTACAGGGGATCTCAGCGAGATCGCATTGGGTTGGAGCACTTACAATGGTGACCATATGAGCATGTACGCACTCAACTCCGGTATCCCCAAGACACTTATCAAATATGTCATCGAATATTACAAGTCCAATGCAAAGATCGCTGATATCATAGACGATATTCTCGATACACCCATCAGTCCTGAGCTGCTGCCCCACAGCGATGACGAGATCGTCCAGGAGACAGAAAGCATCGTCGGCCCTTACGAACTGCATGACTTTTTCCTCTACCATTTTATCAAATATGGTGCAAAACCCTCAAAGATACGTTTTCTTGCCCTGGAAGCGTTTGATCATAAATACGATGAAGAAACGGTGACAAAATGGCTGAAGGTCTTTTTGAAACGTTTCTTCACCCAACAGTTCAAACGCTCCTGTATACCTGACGGGCCGAAAGTGGGAACCATTTCTCTCAGTCCGAGAGCCGACTGGAAGATGCCCAGCGATGCGGAGGTACAGGCATGGCTGGATGAATTGGATAAACCATGAACAACCAGGTCAATGATTTTTCCATTATCGAAGAGATATGGCATGCTGTTACCCACGGTATAGGGTTGGCACTCAGCATCTCTGCCTTGGTACTTCTGGTCACTTTCTCGGTCATGCACAGGCATACAGCGCTGCATGTGACTTCTGCAGCTGTGTATGGTTCTTCCCTTGTGATCCTTTACGGCAGTTCCACCCTCTATCATGCACTTACCCACCATTCTGCCAAACAGCTCTTTCAGAAGTTCGATCATGCCGCGATCTATATTTTGATCGCAGGCTCATACACCCCTATTGCACTCGTTTGTGTAGGCGGTACAATGGGCTGGGTACTCTTTGGGCTCGAATGGGGTATCGCTCTTATCGGCATGGTCTTGATATTCCTCTTCCCCGGAAAGTTCGAACTGCTTTCGCTGATCGCCTATCTGGTCATGGGATGGCTGATCGTTCTTGATTTCCATACCTTTAAAACACATATCGACCCTGTTGGCTTTTGGCTTGTCGTTGCAGGAGGTCTGGCATACAGCAGCGGTGTCTTCTTTTATGTTAAAGATAACATCACCCATTTTCATACCATTTGGCACCTCTTTGTGATGCTTGGATCCATACTGCATTTTTTTGCCATTTTGCTCTATGTCGTCTAAGAGTGAGCCAGGATCAATGATATAAACTGTTAACGATGGCATGTTATAATCCTAAAATGATTAAAAAGAAGGAGACGTAGATGAAGCATGAGTATGACGAATTTGTCGAGAAGGCAAAAGAAAGCATAGATACACTGGAAGAGAAGATCGAGGATATGAGCGATGACCTCTCAGAAGAGGCTGGCGATCTGTGGAAAGATCTCAAGAAATACTTTGAAAAGATCAAGGCAAAACTGAAGATTGCCGAAGAGGAAGCAGAACTCAAAAGCCATCTGGGCATGATGGAAGCGCGTGATATGCTTGAAAATGTACGTGACAGCGCCGAGAGTTTTCTCTATACCCTCTCCAGGGATACTGCACAGGATCTGGATATGGCTGAGGTCAAAGCCCATTTAGCCAAAATGGATGCCGAAGAGGCCTGGGAAGAGACAGAAAAAGAGTTGACCCATCTTTATGCCAAATCCAAAGTAGATGTGGAAAGACTGGCCAAAAAAGCCGCTGAAGAGGCCAACGACATTATGGTGAAACTCTCCCAGGTCGTCTAATGGCTCGCATCAGTACACTTCTGCTCACAGTTGCCGCAATAGGGATGCTGAGCGGATGCAGTACTGCGGATGTATAACATTAATGAAAAATGGACTGACAGAAAAATACATTTCTTTCCTTTGGTCGTACCCTATACGGTCGGGCCTTTACGCTAGCCGATACATGCAAGGCAACATGTGAAACACAAAGCTCCCTTGCTGGCTGTAATATTCGTACTTCTTTATGCTTTCTATAATGCTGTATCCAAACAGACACTTCCTCCCAAAACAGAAAAAAGCAGTACGTACAGAAAACATACACAGATCCATCATACGCAGCATGCACAGGAAGAGCTCGACAGACTTCATACCACCCCGTATGCCAAAGAATACATCATCTATGTTATCAACCATGGTTCCCGGCAGTTTCATTTTAAAGGCGGAAAAATGGAAGGCGGCTATGTTTCTCCTAAAGATGCACCCAAGATCGCCTGCTACGTCTTGAGTCTTTCCGGCAAACAGTGTAAAAAGCCCTATACTCCTGATGCAGAGATGTTCTACACCAGTGTCTGCGGCGGATGCCATGGCAATGACGGAAAAGGACTTGGCGGCATCTACCCCGACCTGACACGAAAAACACTCCTGGGGATCGAAGAACGGGAAACTTTTCTCAAAAATCTACTTAAAAAAGAATGATACGCTTTGTCTTTTACCCTAATATAGTGAAAAATATTATCTTTTATAAAAAAATTTAATAAAATAAGCTAAAGCCTAAGAAAAGAAGCTACAATATACCTGATGAAAGATGAGGATCGAGTTCATCTTTCGTGTGTTATGTTAGTGTTTAGACCCTGCAAGCCCCCGAAAGACTCTCTATTTAAATGTTTTCACAAATTTAAATCACAAAGGCTATACAATGGCAGAATTGGTAAATGGAACAGTAAAATGGTTCAACGATGAAAAAGGTTATGGATTTATCCAGCAAGAGAACGGTGGGAGCGATGTATTCGTACATTTCCGTCAGGTAAACAATGAAAGCGGCGGTCGTGTGACTCTCGCTGAAGGTCAAGCAGTAACATTCGAGATCGGTGAAGGCCAAAAAGGCCCACAGGCTGAGAACGTCACACCACTCTAATCTTTCCGCCTCCCGGCTCCGGTCGGGAATCCCCTCCTTTTTTTTCCTTAAAATTAATATTTTATCTTCACATCTTTATCATAAGATATTTCAAACAAAATCTCTATTTTTTTGCTTTCATGTGCTTTGAGTGCTATGTGCATCTCTATCTTTCCCTCTTTTGAAACATCATAATCGACTTTTCCGTCCGACTTGACAGCGAGCAATTTCACCTTGATCTCTTCTGTGGTAGAAGCAGGTATGCGTTCCGTGACGATCATTTCTTTTATTTTGTCAGATTTGTTGGTCAGGAGGAGAGTGTATCCGTCCTTTTTTCGTACCGTGCTTCCAAAGATCCCGGTCGTGCGCTCTTTTTTTACCAGTGGCTTTCGGACGATCTTCACGTCGGGGTCCGTTGCAGTATAGAGACGATAGACTTCCTCATCATATTCCCCGACAGCCCGGTCGTTGACAATACGCTCACCGTTGCTGATCTTCCAGCGGTTGTTCTCTATCTGTGTTTTCGGTTTGAACGAGCAGACCCTGAACGCGGTACGGTTCCTGTACGGATAGGCTCTCAGCATACACTTCATCGGTGCTTTCCAGGCAGTGACTTTTACGTTGACAGGCTCTCCTGTGGAAGGCAGGAGAAGATCGTTTATCTGATACTCTCGTGCCGAGAGGTATTGGGCTGCCGGTGCCGAAGCATTCTTTACCGCAGCTGCAGCCATCTGCACCATCGGTTCATCGGCCTGCACCCTCTGTACCGCCTTTTTTACATAGTACCGTTTCATCTCGGGTTCATATTTGCGTACGATCCATGGGGAGAAGTGCACGGGGGAGATGTAACGGTGAGCCTGACGGTAATAGAAGGTAGCCTTCTGCGCTTTCATATCGATGCCGCTCCGGTTCGTCAATGCAAGATACTGTGTCACACCGATCTCTTTGCCTTCACCGATGTCCGCTTTATAATAGGTGGAAAAGGAGAGCTGTCCGTACGGAAGTTCAAGGGTGATCTCTTCAGGACACGTTGTGTGCAGGTAGAGCGCCTGCTGTGTCGGTGCCTGTTTCCCAAAGGATTTCGTCTCAAGCAGGAACTTCCTTTCAAGAAGAGACTCTTTTGCAGTGAGTTCTGCCTGCTCTTTGCCGATACGCCGGGCCGCTTCTATCCAGCTTTGGGCATCAAGTGAGGTGGGCTGGGGCAAAGAAACAAAGGTCTTGAGTACCGCAATATTGGCTTGAACGGCTTTATGCGCTTTTTCTGTCTCTTTCAACGAGGAAAGTTCTTTGCAGAGTCTTGCATCTTCGGGACAGTCTATCCTCGGTTCCAGCGCTACCGTACTGCCCTTGCATTTTGCCGTGGCATTTCTTGCAAACCCGATGAAACCGTCATTTCCCGGAGAGAAGGTGTAACGGGCACTGTCCTGGTAGACCGCCAGAGAAGAGGCCAGCGCCAGGCTGCCGCCCAAGGTAAAGAGTAGAAATGTTCTATGAAACTGCATGATGCTATCCTTCAAAATTAAGATCGGACAATTATAACCTAATTATCAGCACAGTTATGCCAAAACACCCTACCGGGTAGCATTCTCCTCTTCATTCTCACAGAGATAATCTCTGTTCTTCTCCTGAAGATAGTCATAGATCGCCTTTACCTCTTCGTCAGTCAGATAGTAGCGCGGCATGATCTTATGGTAGCTATTAACGGAATTGAGCATGGAAGCGAAGCTCTCTTTGCGTATATCAGGCCCTCTGAGGACTTTTTTGCCGTGAATATCCCTGAACTCGACAATCACCTTCCCCTCTCCATTCTCACCGTGGCATTGGGCACAAGAGACACCCCGCGGCTGCTGGTAGAGCATTTCGCCATATTCGTAATGAGAAATGAAATCTTCATTGGCATGCAGTAAAAACGGCAAAAGAAAAAGCAATCGTTTCATCGTTTCCGATCCTTTAAAAGCATTGCAGGAAATGCCCTAAACTAATTTGGCTATAATACTACCCTAAAATTCATTACAAGGTCACATCCATGCAACTTATCGATGGTAAAAGCCTGGCACTCAAAGTGCAGGAGAATGTCGCAAAAGAGGTAGAAGAACTCAAGCAGGTCAAAAATATCGTTCCCGGTCTTGCCGTACTGCTCATCGGAGATGACCCGGCAAGCCATGCGTATGTCAAGATGAAAGCAAAAGCCTGCGAGAAGGTCGGATTCTACTCTATCACCCATAACATGCCTGAAACTATCTCCCAGGATGAGATCATCGCAACCATTGAAATGATGAATGCCAATCCACGTATAGACGGTATTCTGGTCCAGCTTCCTCTGCCAAAGCACATCGATACGGACAAGATCCTCGAAGTGATCGACCCCAAAAAAGATGTGGACGGCTTCCATGCCTACAATGTCGGACGCCTCGTAACGGGACTTGACAGCTTCGTTGCCTGTACACCCCTGGGTGTGATGAAAATGTTCGAAGAGTACGACATAGACCTTCAGGGGAAAGATGTCTGTGTCGTGGGTGCCAGCAATATCGTGGGCAAACCCATGGCAAGCCTTCTGCTCAAT